>JAFXJE010000090.1 GCA_017532485.1 Peptococcaceae bacterium
CCCATTTTATTCAGTTTCTGCTAATTCGGCTTCTATTTCAGCCAGCATTTTTAAACTTTCCTTATCGTGTTCATACTTTTGCAGTAAGTCGGGACGACGCAATAAAGTCCGTCTTAAAGACTCTTTTCTTCGCCAGCGACGAATATTTTCATGGTGACCAGATAGCAAAATTTCCGGCACTTCCATACCTTCAAAATTTTGTGGTCTAGTATAGTGTGGATATTCTAATAAGCCTTGATAAAAAGAGTCCTCCTCATATGATTCCTGCTCTTTAATCACACCTGGCACCAAACGACAAATGGAGTCAATCATGACCATTGCCGGTAATTCACCACCAGTCAAAACATAATCACCAATGGAATATTCCTGGGTGACAAAAGAACGAATTCTTTCATCAAAGCCTTCATAATGACCACAGACAAAAGCCAGCTTTTTCTTTTGAGAAAGTTGGCGTGCTGCTTCTTGGTCAAATACTTTACCTTGTGGTGAAAGCAAAATAATTTCTTGCTCTGCATCATTTAAGTCCAATTTATCTCTTAACGCAGACACTATTGGTTCTGGCTGCAACACCATCCCCGCTCCACCACCAAACGGATAATCATCAACAGCTTTATGCTTATTGGTGGAATAGTCACGAAAATTGATTACTTCTACAGAAAGAATACCTTTTTCTCTGGCTTTGCCCAATAAACTGCTGCCGAGAGGTCCAGTAAACATTTCTGGAAATAACGAAAAAACTTTAATTTCCATCTGCTGCTCCCTCTAGTCCAACAAGCCGTCAGGAATAATTACTTCCATTTTGCCCTGCTCTAAATCAATATTCTGGACTACAGCTTTCAAGGCAGGTAAATAAATAGTTTTTTCACCACTGACTACATAAACATCATTACTGCTGCTTTGCAATACTTCAGTCACTTTACCTAAATGTTCCTCGCCCTCATAAACCTCTAACCCAATAATTTCATGCAAGAAATAAGAGTCTTTTGGTTTTACAGCATCTTCTGGTGCTACACAGATATATAAATTTTTCCAACGCTCTGCTGTTGTTCTGTCTTCGACACCTTCCACTGAAATTAACACATTTCCTTTATGTTCGCGAGCAGCAATAACTTTAACCTCTTGGTATTCACCTTTTGGCAATTCAATAAAAGCTCTTTTCAATTTTTTGAAACGGCGATTGTCTGTAGTCAAAGGCAGTAAAGTCAATTCACCCTTGATACCATGGCAATTAATAATTTTTCCAATTCTAATCATCGGCTTCACCTTTTAGCGATTAATTTCAATAATGATATCGTCTTTCAAAATCACTTCACAATTAGTATTGGTTGGGAAATGATCTCCTACTTTTAATTCTTGAATAAAGTTGCCTTCGCCTGTTTCTACTAAATTACCTTCAGGCATATCAGCAATTTCCTGTAAGCTCATTTGTAATTGTTCTTTGTAAATAACTAATTTTTCTTTTTCAGCATTTAATTGACGACGCACTTGGTCTACTTGTGGATGTGCTTTTAAAGTCAATTCAGTAATTGTTTTATTCATTTCTTTTTCGTAAGCTGCAATGTCTTCTGTCATTTTGTTAATTTCAGCTTGTACTTGTTGACCTACTTTTAATTTATAACCCTCAGTAACTACTTGTTTTACTGTCATTTTACCTAAAATTTTGATGCTTTCCATGTAAAATACCTCCTAGGTTTTATTATGTATGTTTTTCACAGGTTAATACAAAACCGACTGGTAATACCAGCCGGCTTATATTATCTTATCGCAAACTACTGCATAATTTCAACAGTAACATGTTTATTTTCTTTTACTGCAGCAGCTTTTACAACGGTACGAATTGCTTTTGCAATACGACCCTGCTTGCCGATAACTTTACCCATGTCGTCAGGCGCTACAGTCAAATGAATGACTATATCGGAGCCATCTTCAACCTGTGTTACTTTTACAGCTTCAGGCTGATCAACTAAGGATTTCGCTAAATGTTCCACTAAAGCTAACATTTAATCACCGCCTTATTTTAAAACTCCAGACTTTTTGAACAGAGATCTTACTGTGTCGGAAGGTTGTGCACCTGTGCTGATCCATTTTTTAGCTTTTTCTTCATCAATTTGAATTGCAGCTGGTTCACGAGTTGGATCGTAAGTACCGATTTCATCAATGAAACGGCCGTCTCTTGGAGAACGAGAGTCTGCTACAACAATTCTATAAAATGGAGCTTTTTTAGCACCCATTCTTCTTAATCTGATTTTTGTTGCCATGTCTAAATTCACCTCCTCAACTTGGTTCGTTATTTGCCTTACATAAACGGAAATCTCATCTTTCCCTTTTTACCTTTTTTGCCACTCGCCATACCAGCGAAGTGTTTCAACAAGCCTTGAGCCTGCTCAAATTGTTTTAACAAACGGTTGACATCTTGAACTCTTGTGCCAGAACCGGCTGCAATACGTTTACGACGACTACCGTTGATAATCTTAGGATTACGGCGTTCAGCTGCTGTCATAGATTGAATAATTGCTCTAGTTTGAGCCATGTCTTTTTCGCTGATATTAATATCTTTCAGCTTATTTTTGCTCATTCCAGGCATCATTTCCAACATATTATTGATGCTGCCCATGTCTTTCATTTGGTCCATTTGTTCCAAATAATCTTCCAGCGTAAATTCAGCTTTCATCATTTTTTTCTGCAGTTCTTCTGCTCTTTTAGCATCGACTGTTTCCTGCGCTTTTTCAATCAGCGTTAAAACATCACCCATGCCTAAAATACGAGAAGCCATACGATCTGGATGGAATGGTTCTAAAGCATCCAGCTTTTCCCCCATACCAGCAAACTTAATTGGTTTACCAGTGATTGACTTGATAGATAAAGCAGCACCACCACGAGTGTCACCATCCAATTTAGTCAGAACTACACCAGTAATATCCAACAGTTCATTAAAGCTTTCAGCCACATTTACAGCATCTTGACCTACCATAGAGTCAATAACCAGTAAAATTTCTGTTGGCTGTGCTTCGGCTTTGACATTTTTCAGTTCTTCCATCAGAACTTCATCAATGTGCAAACGACCGGCTGTATCTAAAATCACGACATCATTACCATGACTTTTAGCGTGTTCAATAGCTTGACGAGCAATTTCTACCGGACTTATCTGGTCACCCAGAGTAAAGACAGGAATATCTAATTGTTCACCTAATACTTGCAGCTGTTTAATAGCTGCAGGACGATAAATATCGCAAGCTGTCAATAATGGGCGTTTACCTTGCTTTTTCAGCAATTTTCCCAGTTTACCACTAGTAGTGGTTTTACCGGAACCTTGTAAACCTACCATCATAATTACTGTCGGTGGTTTTGGCGCAATTATTAATTTGCTTTGCGTACCACCCAAAAGCTGGGTCAATTCATCATGAACAATTTTGACAATCTGTTGCCCTGGTGTTAAGCTTTCCATTACTTCTTCACCTAAAGCACGCTGCTTAACATTGTCGATAAATTGTTTAACTACTTTGTAGTTGACGTCGGCTTCCAGTAAAGCAACCTTTACCTCACGCATCATTTCTTTTAAATCATTTTCAGAAATTTTGCCCTGCCCTTTCATGCGCTTCACAATACCTTGCAGCTTATCACCTAAACCATCAAATGCCATGAATGAGTTCCCCCTTTCCAGCTATTCTTCCCAACCAAGCTCCTTCAACAACTGTTTATTTTCTGTCAACACACCCTGTTGAGCAAGCTGTGCCGTCAGTTGTTCCATCGCTTGTTTGCGTTTATATTCTTTTTCTGCCAGATGTAATTTCTTTTCATATTCTTCCAAGGCGGCTTCTGTACGTTTGATATTATCAAAAACTGCTTGGCGAGAAACTCCTTGCTCCTCAGCAACTTCACCCAAAGACAAATCACATTGATGATATAAATCAAACATTGTTTGTTGCTTTTCAGTCAGCAAACCACCATATAGGTCAAATAACATTACTAAATGTGCTCTATGCACTAAATCCAGTTCTGCCATAAGTCACCTCTCTTGTTAAGTATTTTTACTTAACAACCTTGATTATAATACAAAAAAAACGACTGACTGTCAAGTATTTTTTCTTAACAGTTCAATCGTTTTTCATAAATAATCCTTATTCCACAGTTACACTTTTCGCTAAGTTGCGAGGTTGGTCAATATCGCAGCCTCTAATCTTAGCTGTATAGTAAGAAATCAGTTGTAATGGCACAACTGCCAATATCGGTGACAAGAAATTATTAATTCGTGGGATAGCCAAAACATCATCAACAAATTTTGCTGTTTCTGTATCTCCCTCATTAATAATAGCTAAAACACGCGCATCTCTCGCTTTAACTTCTTTAATGTTAGAAGCTGTTTTATCATAAGTAGCCTCTTGCACACATAAGGCAATAACAGGTGTTTCTGTAGTAACCAACGCTAAAGTACCATGCTTCAATTCGCCGGCAGCATAAGCTTCTGCATGAATGTAAGAGATTTCTTTTAATTTTAAAGAGCCTTCCAAAGCAATAGCCCAATCTAAGCCTCTGCCGATAAAGAAGACATCATTAACTTTTTCATAATTGGCAGCAATTTGCTGAATTTGACTTTGATAAGCAGCTGTCAGCATTTTTTCTGTTTCCACAGGCAATTGCTGTAATTGAGCTAACAAATCGTTTTCTGCCTCAGCAGTAATCATTTCCATTTGCTGTGCCAAGTAAATACCGAATAAATACTGTGCCAGCAACATAGTAGTGTAGGCTTTGGTAGAAGCTACTGAAATTTCCGGACCTGCCCACAAATAAACTACATAATCAGCTGCTCTGGCAATCGCACTGCCCACCACATTAGTAATCGCCAAAACTTTGCTGCCATTATCATGGGCTTCCTGCAGTGCTGCTACCGTATCAGCAGTTTCACCGGATTGACTAATAACAATAACTAAAGTTTCCTCATCCAGCATTGGATTACGATAACGGAACTCAGAAGCTATTTCCACTTCTACTGGAATACGCACCATTTTTTCAATAATAGTTTTCCCTACCAAACCAGCATGATAAGCTGTACCACAAGCAACAATATAAATTTTGCGCCATTTCGCAATATCTTCTTTAGTTAAGGTAAAATCATCAAATTTTACTCTACCGTTTTTAATTCTGCCTGCCATTGCTCTTTGAAAGGCTGCTGGCTGTTCTTCTATTTCTTTTAGCATAAAGTGTTCATAACCGCCTTTTTCAGCTGCTTCTGCAGACCAATCAATAGTATGAATTTCTTTAGCTAATACTTCCCCTTGATGATTTTTGATTTCAATACCCTCTTGGGTTAAAATGCAAAGTTCACCTGGCTCAATATAAATACATTTTCTAGTATACGCCAACAAGGCAGGCACATCAGAAGCAATAAAGCTTTCACCTTCGCCCACGCCCAATACCATTGGACTTCCTTTACGGCAAGCAATAATTTTATCAGGCTCGTCAGCACAAACCATTACTAAAGCATACGCACCTTCAATTAAATCCAATACCTTAATTACAGTTTGTTCAAAGTCACCATCATAAAATTTTTCCAAAAGGTGAGCCACTATTTCCGTATCTGTTTCGGAAGTGAAATGTTCTCCTGCCAAATAAGTTTCTTTTAAATAAAGATAGTTTTCAATAATTCCGTTATGCACTACTGCCATTTGACCTTTTTCCCCTGTGTGAGGGTGAGCATTGGCATCAGATGGTTTACCATGGGTTGCCCAACGAGTATGACCAATACCAATATTACCCTTAACTGCTAAAGGGGCAATTTTTTCTTCTAAATTTGTCAGCTTCCCGACAGCTTTTTCAACGGTCAAATGTTTATCGTGAATAACAGCAATACCTGACGAATCATAGCCACGATATTCCAATTTACGCAAACCATCTATCAATATATTCACTGCATCTTGTTTTCCAATATAGCCAACAATACCGCACATGATTTTATCCTCCTAAGTGATATCTGTTGCTGTTAAATTATACTATACTTTCTAATTCATCGGCAACTAATTTTTCAGCTTCTGCTGCATCTAAATTCAACAGTTGATTTTCCGGTAACTCATCTAAGCTGTTAATCCCAAAATATTGTAAGAACTGCTTAGTCGTACCGTATAAAATAGGTCTCCCTGGTACATCTTTTCTGCCTTTTTCTTCAATCAGCATCTTTGCCAGCAAATTTTGCATAATTTTATCAACTTTAACACCACGAATTAATTCAATCTCACCACGTGTAATCGGTTGTTTGTAAGCAATAATAGCCAAGGTCTCTAATGCAGCCATAGATAAAGTATTTAACTGTGGTTTATAGATTTTTTCTACATAAGGCAAATAATCTTTTTTAATCCCCATAATATAACCGCCTGCTATTTCCAGCACACCTATACCCTTAGAGTCATCACTATAATCTTCTTGCAGCCAGCTTAACGCATCACGCAAATCATCTTCCTCAAATTCTGTCAATTCCAACAATTCTTCTATGCTTAAAGGCTCATTAGTAATAAATAATAAACTCTCTACGGTCGCACGCAATTTGTCTACATATTGCAAATCAATTCACTTCCTTTGCTTCTGTTTTCGGGAAAATCCACAGAGGAGTAAATAAACCCTCCTGCTGAAAATTCAAATAATCTAAGCGGCATAATTCCAACAAAGCCAAAAAAATAGTTACAATCTGTCTTCTCGGTGCTTTTGGTGGAAAAAGCGTGGAAAATTCAATACTTTTTTCTTTTTCCAGCCGTTCTTTAATTTGCTCCATACTATCTTCCACATAATATTCTTCACGCACCAAAATCATGCTTTCTTTTTCTTCCGGCTCGGCAGCCTCCATTACCTGACAAAATGCGCGATATAAACCTGCTAAACCGATATTTTCCACAGGATTTTCCGGTTTCAAATCCTGCATTAATTGCTCAATATCTACAGGTTTCAGCATATATTCAGGCTCTTTATTTTCTCTTTGCTGCAACACAACGGCTGCTTCTTTATAAAATTTATATTCCAGCAATCTTTGAACTAATTCTTGGCGTGGGTCAACTTCTTCTTCCCCATTATCCATTATTTTCTTCGGTAAAAGCATCTTCGCTTTAATATTAATCAAGGTTGCCGCCAGCAGCAAGAACTCGCTGGCAATTTCTAAATCCATCTGGCGCGCCTCTGCTAAATATTCCAAATACTGCTCAGTTATCGACGCAATAGGAATATCATAAATATCCACTTTATTTTTTTCAATCAAATGCAGCAATAAATCTAACGGGCCGTCAAAATTATTGAGATGCACCTGATATTTATTTTCTTCTGTCATTCGTTACTCCTATCCCAATATCGAAGCTATCGCAATAAAGATATTTAAAATCACGTTAGCAATCGGCACCATAAATATATCGGTAATATTAAACAAAATTAAAACCATCAAAATCAGAAAGCCATATTTTTCCATTGTGGTCAAATATTGATAAGCTTTAGCTTTTGGCAAAAATCCTGCCAAAATTTTAGAGCCATCCAATGGTGGTATAGGAATAAGATTAAATACTGCTAAATAAACATTCAAAGTAATACTATACAGCAAAAATAAATGCACAACTTCAAGTTGCCCAAAACCATGCCCTAAATTATAAATAACAATACACAGAAAGGAAATTATTAAATTAACAACAGGACCAGCTACTGAAACCAGCATCATCCCTTTATTACGGTCACCTTCAAAGTAAAAAGGATTAACAGGCACAGGTTTTGCCCAGCCAAAACCTGCCACTAACATCAATAAGGCTCCAATAGGGTCTAAATGCTTAATAGGATTTAAAGTCAAACGCCCTTGATTTTTAGCTGTTGGGTCACCAAGACGATAAGCCATATAACCATGTGCCACCTCATGGCAAGTAATAGCTGTCAACACTGCCAAGAGTAATGCCACTAAGCCTGCCAGAGAATTATTATTAAAAATCATAACTGTCTCTCCTGTTCTTATAATTAATCTAATAGATTATTATACAACAGAATTAACAGAAAAACTAGCCTTTTGGTTTAAAGATTAATGACATTACTACTCCCATCATCAAGGCTACCGTAATACCCATACTGGCAGCACTTAAGCCACCAGTAAAAATTCCTTTCAGACCTTCTTCATCCACAGCCTCTATTACCCCTTGTGCCAAAATATGACCAAATCCTGATAAAGGCAGCGTTGCTCCTGCTCCAGCAAAGTCAATTAAGGGCTGATACCAGCCTAAACCACTGATGAAAGTTCCCGTAACGACATAAAATACCAAGATGTGACCTGGGGTTATCTTATACGGTGTCAATTCAATAAAAATTTGAGCTAAAACACAGATGATACCACCTACTATAAAAGCCGCTGCAATTCCCTCTAGCATCTTCTCCCTCCTAAACTTTTTCAATTAATATGCCATGCCCTATTCCAGGAATACTATCCCCTTGTAAATTAGTCGTCGGACTTAATAACGCCCCCGTACCTACCAAAAATAATTTTTCTCCTTTTTTCTTCAAAAGCTGAGTCAAATAACGAGTTCCCAAAACGATTGCCGAGCAGCCACAACCACTACCTCCAGCATGAACATCTTGCTGCTCAGCATGATACACTGCCATCCCACAATCGCTGTAGCGTTCACCTAAATCAATGCCTTTTTCCTGTAATAAACACTGGCAAAGCTTATATCCTACGATACCCAAATCACCTGTTACGACATAATCAATTTGATTTATCATTCCTGTATCAGCAGCAAAAGTAATTATCGTATCTGCTGCTGCCGCTGCCATAGCAGAGCCCATATCAGCATTATTTTTTATTTCCCTGTCAATAATTTTACCAGGAACAGCGTGCGTAATTTTCCAATCACCAGTATGCTTGCCCAAAAGATAAGCACCACTGCCAGTAACTGTCCATTGACTAGTTGGCGTACGCTGGACACCCATTTCTGTTGGATATCGCAATTGTCGCTCGGCTGTTTCGTGATGACTGGAGGCACAAGCCACCAGTAAATCAGCAAAACCACCATCAATTAAGCAGCTGCCTAAAATCATGGCTTCAACCAAAGAAGAACACGCCCCATACAGACCGAAAAAAGGCACGCCTATTTTCCTAGCTGTATAACTAGTGGCGATAATTTGATTTAATAGGTCGCCACCAAGATAGTAGTCTAATTGTTGTGCCTCTAATTTGACTTTTTCCAGAGCCAACTCTACAGCATATTGCTGCAGCTTTTGCTCGGCTTTCTCCCACGAGTCTTCGCCAAAAAGATTGTCAGGAAAGACATAGTCATAAAAAGGACCCAAAGGGCCTTCTGCTTCTTTTCGTCCTACTACTGTCGCAAAAGAACGAATAGTAATTTCTTCTGTAAATTGCAGCGTTTGCCGACCTATTCGTTTGCCCATAGTGTCACCCCACTAAGTAATAAATTATCCCCACTACAATAGAAGCTATAGTCCCGTATAAGATTACTGGACCGGCAATCGTAAAAATTTTAGCTCCTACGCCATAAACCAAACCTTCGCGTCTAAATTCCATTGCTGCTGAAACTATCGAATTAGCAAAACCACTGATTGGTACTGTGCAGCCAGCACCACCAAAACGCCCTATTTCATCGTAAATCCCAAAGCCTGTTAAAATTGACGTAATTACGACAACGGTGACACTGACTATTCCAGCAGCCTCTCTAGTTTCCAATCCAAACTTAAGCATCACAAAATTCAAGACAATTTGCCCAAAGGTACAAATCAAGCCACCTACCAAAAAAGCGCGTGCAATATTACGCATCAGCAATGCTTTAGGCTGCACAGAAGCCGCCTTTTCTTGATAAAGCTTACCTAATTGCTGCTGAATATATTTACCTTGTTCTTCATTGGCTAAAACTTGCTGATGGTATTTTTGCCTAAGACTTTCCTCTTTTACTTCTGCCTCAGCCATGACCAACTTTTGATGTTCCGCCTGTACTTCTTTCAGCAAATCTTTTAGCTCTTGTTCAGAACAATTTTCTATTTTTTGCTTAACCATGCTCACCCTTCTTTCCCAACTCAGCTATTCGACGTGTTCAATCAAGCTAATCAATTGCCCTGGCTGCAAAGCAGGCGTCAAATAATCAGCAGGGTCGGTGCTGCAGATTTGTTGGATTTGGTAATGCTCTGCATCATACGGTATCGCATAAAGTAAAACTCCACGATATTTTACAAGCTTACTTGCAGTGCATTTTTCTTGTACTGCTTGCTTAGGTGGCAAAATTGTATAATAAACATCCTCCACCTTAATGCGCCTCCCCTTTTTCCTGCTGCTCAATCATTTCATTTAATTTTGCCAAAGCCTCTTTGATACTGCCTTCATCATCAATCAAGCCTAACTCTACTGCCCGTTTACCGACTACTACTGTACCGATATCTTGCGATAATTCGCCTACCGTCATCATCAAATTGCGAAAAGACTGCTCAGAAATCTTGGAATTAGCTGTCACAAAAGCAACTACTCTATCCTGCATTCGTTCTAAATATTCCATTGTGGCAGGTACACCGATAACCATACCAGTCAACCGTACTGGATGAATGGTCATTGTCGCACTTGGAGCAATCAAGGTATAATCAGCTGCCACAGCAATAGGTACACCTATGCTATGACCACCACCTAAAACAACTGATACCGTAGGCTTGCTTAAACCCTTGATACCTTCAGCTATGGCTAGACCTGACTCTACATCGCCACCCACAGTATTTAAAATAACTAAAACGCCCTTAATTTTCGGGTCTTGTTCAATAGCCACCAACTGTGGAATAATATGCTCATAACGTGTAGCTTTATTGCCTTGTGCTAAAAACATATGACCCTCAATTTGCCCAATAATAGTCAGACAGTGAATAGGACTGGCTATTTCTTCTGGTAAATCCATTGTCCCCAAATCTGTCAATAACTCCTGTTTCTCCTGATTGCTGCCTTCTTCTTCATTCATACTTAGCTCCTCCTTATCATCTGCTTTTTTTCTAGTATGAACGAATTTTAAAGAAACATACAAAAATCTCCGTCATTCCCAAATGGAACAACGGAGACTATTTTTGCAAAACTTTATTTTATTGATAAAAGGTCATTCCTACAGCACCTAAGCCGATATGAATACCGATAACACAACCCATCTGCATAAAAATGAAATCTTCACATTGCAAATGTTCTTTTAATTTTTCTGCCATATACTCTGCTGCTTCCAAGTTATCACTATAACCGATAACACAATACAGCTTCTTATTAGGGTCGATTTTTTCTTTCAAAATCTCAATCAAACGCTCCAAGGCTTTACCTTCACGATTGCCTCTTACTTTTTCGTAAGCACTGATTTCCCCTGCGTGCAAATTAAGTACAGGCTTAATATTCAGCAAAGAACCTACTAATTGACCAGCTTTACCAATTCGACCACCTTTATACAAATTGTCTAAAGAATCCAGCAAAAAGTAAATGTGCGTTTTTTCGGAGGCTTCCTTTGCTACTGCCTAGGTTTCTGCCAAATCTTGAGTTTCAGCTGCTTTTTGTGCTACATTCATAGCAACTAAACCTAAACCAATAGTAGCAGTTTTACTGTCAATACAATGTACTTTCACTTTATCAGCAACTAGACCAGCAGCAATTACGGAGCTTTGATAAGTACCACTTAATTCACTAGCAAGGTGAATAGAGACAATATCTGTCACGCCTTCCTCAGCCAACTTCAAATAAGTTTGGGCAAAGACGGCAGGTGTAATTTGTGAAGTAGTAGGCAGCTCCTCACAAGTACGCAATACTTGATAAAACTCCTCATTTGTAAAGTCAACCCTATCGAGATATGTTTTGCCTTGCATAATAATTGTCAACGGGATAACCTCTATATCATATTTATCGACAATTTCTTGTGAAATATCGGCCGTACTGTCTGTCACAATTTTAATCTTGGTCATCCTACGACCTCCTTTTCTTACTCTACGGAAATCAAATAAGCATATACAGCTTGTTTTCCTGCGTAAATTTCAAATTCTTGGTCAGGGAATTCTCCTTCTAAAACAGCCAACAATTCTTCTGCTTCTTCTTCCTGGACATCTTCCCCGTAATATAAAGTAACTAATTCTTTCTCTGCAGTTTCCATAGCGTTCAAGGTTTGCTTGATTAAATCAGTCATTTCATCGCCAACTACGGCAATTTTCCCTTCAACA
The DNA here is from genome assembly GCA_017532485.1 of Peptococcaceae bacterium. GTDB lineage: Bacteria > Bacillota > Peptococcia > Peptococcales > Peptococcaceae > RGIG6463. The sequence goes on from JAFXJE010000090.1 coordinate 12,178, forward strand.
ATACCTAAAAGCTGACCTTCTTTAATTTCCAAACCTTCCATCATGGTATCACGAACAGCATAAGTCACTTCACCAGATTTAACCATTTGTAAGGACTCCTGCATCCCCTCTGCCAATTCATTTATATCAGCTTCACTATTGTAAGCCATCATAGCAGCGATACCTTGAGGAATACTTCTGCTTGGTACTACGCGTACTGCAGCACCTTCAGCCATTTTAGCGGCTTGTTCGGCAGCCAAAATAATGTTTTTATTATTTGGCAGCAAAATAACATTATCGGCATTTACTTGCTCTATAGCACTTAAAAATTCTTCGGTGCTTGGGTTCATTGTTTGACCACCTGTAATCAGATAGTCAACTTGCAAGCCTTTAAAAATTTCACTCAAACCTTCACCAGCACTTACAGCAACTACAGCCATAGCTTTTCTCTCCTGAGTTTCTTCAACTTGTGGAGCAAAATTTTGACTTTGAGCTTTCATATTTTCAATTTTAATATCATTTAAGTCACCAAAAACACAGAAATATTCCAAAGCTTGACCAGGGTTATTGGTATGAACATGAACTTTCGTAATTTCATCAGTGCTGACAACTAAAATACAGTCACCAATATGACCTAAATATTCTCTTGCAGCTTCTGCATCAAGAGGTTTCTTTTCTCTATTATGCACAATCATTTCCGTACAATATTGGAAAACAATATTTTCTGTATCTACATGAAATTCAGGATAGTGGTTAGCATTACTTTCCTGCTGTGTTTTTTCAGCAGTTACATCAATTTCACCAGTTAAACCAGCTAACATACCCTCAACGATAGTCAATAAACCTTTTGCTCCAGCATCAACAACACCAGCTTGTTTTAAAACTGGCAACATTTCTGGAGTACGATTTAGACTGCGATAACCTTCTTCCAAATAAACACGCAAACATTGCTCGATAGAGTAATCTTCCTGATATACCTCTGTTAAATAAGCGCTAGCTTCACGACATACGGTCAGGATAGTACCTTCCATAGGTTTTACTACTGCTTTATAAGCAGACTCCACCCCACCAGCAAAACCTTCTACCATATCTTTTGGAGTAACGACATCGCCTTTTTGTTCTAAAACTTTGCCAATACCACCTAAAATTTGCGACAAGATAACACCAGAGTTACCACGCGCCCCCATCAAAGCACCATAAGACATTTGTTTTGCTACTTTTTCTACTGTAATATTATCTTTTGGAATCTGACCTAAAAATTTAGCAACAGAATTCAGTGTTAACGACATATTTGTACCTGTATCTCCATCAGGAACTGGAAAAACATTCAGACTATCAATTGAGGCCTTTTCGATATTCAGTTTATTTACACCGGCCAGAATCATATCCATCAATACGATTCCATTAATCTGCATATTGTCCACTATGTTATCCTCCTCACTTCTTACAACAAATCTATCTTTATATCATACCTTATTACGTTCAAGTTTGCAATTTTTTCTGTTAAATTTGTCCTGAAAATATTGCAATTTATCATTTTTATCTTTAATAGTAGGCATTTATATAGTTATCTTGGAGTGGCCACAAAGCTGTCCAAGCTGTTAAAATTTCTTCACTTGCATTCTCCAAGTGACCTTCGTAAGCAAGCTGTTTTGCTGTTCTAGTCCCCATAACCAGCATGGTCAAACCATGAATATCTATCGTTAACTGTGCTTCTTCTACACTTGGCGTAATTAAGGCTCGTCCCTCTTGAACAGCAAAATGATAAGTCCGATTGTTCCACGCTGCAAATTCATCCTTAACCGTAAATACGCAACCACTATAATCAACTGGATAAACAATGTTTTGTAAACACTGCTCTACATCAACAATTCTCGCCATTAAAAACGGATATTGTAAAATACCTTCTTTGGTTTTAGCCAGAGCATACGCTAATTCATCATTTGGCCCTGTATGAATTTCCAAAGCTTTTTCCTGCTGCTGTAAATGCCACAACAAACCTTGATACGCCTTTCTATTCACATAAGCCACTTCCTGCACAACCAAACGATTCCCCTGCTCTAAACAAAGCAGATAACCTTCATAATTATCCTGCTCTTTGAGGATAAACCATTGTGCTCCTTCCAAAGCATAGTCGGCAAGGAGATTTTCCCAATCTTTTATCTTCCGATAAGCATAACCATGATAACGCTTTGTCATCATGGTATGATAAATATTATCCAAAACTGGCAAATAAGCTTGAGGCTCTACTTTCTGTACCTCACCATACTCAGCAGCCAAGCAAGCTAAATCTTGCGACTCTATTTGATACCATTGTTGGAAATAACAAAAACTCCAACCATAGCGATAATAAAACTGTCCCTCAAACGGCATCAATATTGACAAGGCTGTTTTTTCCTCACGCATCTTAGCTAAGCCTGCCGCGAGCAAAGATTTAGCATAGCCGGAGTGACGACCTTCAGGAGCTGTCATTACCCCAACCACATAACCTGCCATCATTTTTTTATTTCTAATTTCTAATTCATAGGGCACTACTTGTGCAGCTGCTAGAAGTTGTTCATTTTTCTTTATGCCTAACGCATCTTCGACACGATAATATTCACGAAAATACCAATCTACAAACTTTGGTGTATCATTAAAGCAAATTGACCAAAGTTCTTTTACTGCTGGTATATCAGCAGCAGTAAGAACACTACATTCTGTTAGCTGGCTCATCCCCGATATACCCCTTTATATTTTTTCAATAGTTCAATTGGATAATAGGAAGTTTTCGCTTTTCTTAAACCTTCATCGCCTGTATCCTCTTCACGATTGACATAAGTAACCTCAGGCCATTGATGAAGCAAAAATTCTTGATTAATTAAGCTGTATGAGCCATTAATTAAGCTGTTTGCTTTTTCCACATGGATAACCACTGTTTCGTCATTTACTTTTTCACCCAAAGTGAATGCCTCTATATTACCGTCAATTTCAATAAGCGCACCACAATAATCCAATTCATCCATATAGGTAAAAGCTTCTAAAATGGCATGATGTTCACAAATCATACCTTGATCCAGCTTGCCTTGACATTCTTTTTGTTTAAACCAAACATCTAAATATTTTTTTAAAGCTGGGATATCGTCCTTAGTTATAGCACGATAAACATATTGAGGATGATTTTTTCTGATATTACTTAAATGATTGCGTTTACCATGATATTTACGCCCTTTTAACAAGCGCAAATCATCACCGAGGTAAACATAATCAAATAAATCGCGTTCTTCTTCCAAAGTAAAGGCATCAGGCATTTGCTGCTGTAATTTTTCTGCCAAATCCTCGGTCAAGGCACGAATAACTAAAGGCATATTTTGAGCAGCAAAATATGCGGCAACTGCTTCAATTACCGGACGCACATCATTATTCTCATAATCGCCGTAAGGAGGCAAAATCCAACTTTCTTCACCAGGAGTAGGCTTAATCACCAAAAAGCCGTTCAGAATTACCCACTGCACAGCATAACATTTACGCCAAATAAATAAATTGGTAAAAGTACACTCGGAATTTTGGTATTGTCCTTGGCGAAAATATTCAACTATTATATCTTTATCTTCAAGACTTAAATTTTTAAACTCCAACATCTTCTCAATCACCCTCTACTATTATACATGATCTTAACAAAAAATATCTTTTGATTTCTTTACAGTATTAGTTATTTACCTTATTCTACTATTTCCTTTTTGCTTCTTCCATAGTATGATGAATATATCTATTTTGTTAAAGGAAGTGTGGCACTTGTTCATTCAACAGCATTTATGTAGTAAAATCATCAGCCCTGTTTCCCAATGTCATATTTGTCAGGATATTTGCCCGCAGCATAGCTTGCAATTAGTTGAAGACAAATGGCAAATCAACGATTGCACCAAGTGTGGTCTTTGTGTTGCCCATTGTCCACAGCAAGTTTTCCAACTGGATTATCCCACACTTTTACAGCAAGCTGACAGTGAAAAAACATTGAGCCTTGCTTGTCTTAATTATACCACCGCTCCAGCAGATTGCCTAAAGGTTCAATGCTTACAACAATTTTCCCCACTGCATCTGCTGACTTTAAGTCAGAAATATAAAAAAGTAGTGGTTTATCTTGCTCAAACAACTTGCGACCAATGCCAGCATCATTGGTACTGCTCGCTATTAACTCTGCAGCTGGAACAATATCATCTGCAGCAAGAGAAGATAGAAATAATCAATCTCCAGCCAGCAGCTAAAAACGAAGAACAAAATAAACGTCGCAGCTTTTTCCAAGAAGTATTCCGTGACAGCAAAAGCGCTTCCAGTAATTTTCTCAGCGAAAAATTAAATCAATGGCTTGACCCTTTTGCCATGGCAAAAGAAACACAGCCTTCCCTTGTTTTACCTTCGCTGCGTCAAGTCTTGGCTGGCTATTATCAAGAGCAAGCTATCGAGCCAAACACTTCTCTGCCTATGCGACAACTAGAGTGCAGCAGTTGTCATTTTTGCAGTGCTTGCACAGCCGTTTGTCCCCATCAGGCTTTAACCATCAATGAAAACGATGAAACTAAATCATTGCTCTATAATCCAGCACTTTGTACGCAATGCGGACTTTGCCTTGATATTTGCTTAGCGAAAAAATTAAGCTGGGGAGAAAAATTGACAATCGAACAACTGCTAAGTACCCAAACACTTCGCCAAAGCCCATCCTATACTTGCAGCAGTTGTGGTCACACCTATCACAGTGACCCTCCGTCAGAAGACAACCTCTGCCACTTCTGCCGTTAAATTTCAGTTTTTAATCATACCATATAGGATGACCAAAAAGCAAATATCTTTAAATAAAAGAAAAATTTCTCCTAGCTATTAACTTTTCTAGCTAACGTACCGATATTTTAATTAGAGGGGGGATTTGCTATGCGAATACTTACTAATATATCCAAAGCAGAATTGAATTATCTGACTAGCCAGCCTACTGCCAAGGCAATGCATGAAAAAGTAATGACAGAAGGTATCTATATTCCTACAGGAGATGCACAAGGAGCTGCTGAGTTTGTCGCAGGACAAAAGCAGCAAAAGCGAGACTCTTTACAGATTTCGCCAGACGGCATAGCTGCTGTGCAAAAAGATAAAGATGAGATTAAAGAAAAATCTTTAGAAGAACAGCTAAAAGATAGGATTGCTGAATTAAAAGAAGAATTGGCTGAGCTGTTATCCCAGCCGGCTAATTCTGAAGAAGCAAAGGAAATTCAAGAAAAGCAAGCAAATATAATCAGACAAGAAATTTTACTATTAAATATGCAGTTAGTAGAATTACTGAAAGACAATAAGTAAATAAA
>JAFXJE010000091.1 GCA_017532485.1 Peptococcaceae bacterium
ACAATTAAAGTTACCCAATGACGATTTTCCTCGCTTACTGTTTCTGATAAATATCCTTCTCTTTGCAAGTAAGGAATAGCTAAATCAACAATGCGTTCTACACTGCTTTGACGAATGTAGTTACCATTTAACCATTTCAATTTTTCCATGTCAAAAACAGCAGGGTTTTTAGCTACACCATCCAAACTAAACTTTTCAATAATTTCTTCCTTGCTCATAATTTCTTCTTCGCCGCCAGGAGACCAGCCTAATAATGCTAAGAAGTTGAAAACTGCTTCCGGCAAATAGCCTAACTCTTCATATTGAGTTACAGAAGTAGCACCATGACGCTTACTCATTTTTTTACGGTCTTCACCCAAAATTAAAGAAATATGAGCAAACTGCGGCATTTCCCAACCAAAAGCTTGATATAAGACAGCCTGACGTGGTGTGTTGGATAAATGTTCTTCAGCACGAATAACATGACTGATTTCCATGAAATGGTCATCAATAACAACAGCAAAGTTATAGGTAGGAATCCCATCAGATTTAACAATAACAAAATCGCCTACGCCATCAGATTCGAATTGCACCATGCCACGTACAGCATCATCAATCATTAATTTATTGCCCAATGGTACATTGAAACGCACAACAGGTTTACGACCTTCAGCAATTTTTTGAGCTCGTTCCTCTTCAGTTAAATGACGGCATTTACCACTATAAATAGGCATTTCACCTTTAGCCATTGCCGCTTCTCTTTCAGCTTCAATTTCTTCAGGTGTGCAATAACAATAATAAGCCTTTCCTTCATCCAATAATTGTTGAGCATATTTTTGATAAATGTCCAGTCTTTCCATTTGACGATATGGTCCGTATGGTGTATCCATACCTACTGTTTCATCTATATCTAAACCCAACCACTTCAATGAAGCAAAAATATTTTCTTCCGAAGCTTTGCTGGAACGTTCTCTGTCTGTATCTTCGATACGAACTACAAAATCGCCCCCATTTTTTCTAGCCAATAAATAATTGAACAGTGCTGAACGAGCACCACCGATATGCAAAGGTCCTGTTGGACTTGGCGCAAAACGCACTCTAAACTTTTCCACTATTACCCCTCCAAATTTTCCATAAGTTTCTTATTTACTTGCCAAAGGCATTAGGGTACACACAGCATATGCAGCTATGCCCTCACCTGTCCCAGTGAAACCCAATCCCTCAGTAGTTGTTGCTTTAATATTTACCGCATTTTTATCGACACCCATTGCCTGTGCCAAATTTTCATTCATTTGTGCAATATAACTCGCTAATTTTGGTCTTTGGGCTACTACGGTAACATCTACATTATTTACTTGATAGGCTTTTTCTTGTAAAAGCTGCATTACCTTTTCTAATAAAAGCATACTGGAAATACCACGGTATTGTCCATCGCTATCAGGAAAATGCTGACCAATATCTCCTAAAGCTGCCGCTCCCAATAAAGCATCCATCAAAGCATGCACAAGTACATCTGCATCGGAATGACCCAACAAACCTTTTTCATATGGAATTTCCACTCCACCCAAGATTAATGGTCTTTCTTCTACCAATCGATGCACATCATAACCAAATCCTACCCGCATTTTTTCCTCCTACAGATATTCATTTTTCTATTTCATATATTCATGCACATCACTGCCTTGACGCAGCAAAGCTTCACCGATAACAATATCCTCCGGTGTGGTTACTTTAATATTTTCATATGCACCAAGGACAACTTTAACCTTACCACCGTAATATTCCACCAAAGAAGCATCATCAGTACCATAATATTTTTCAAGCATAGCCTGCTGATAAGCTTCCAGCACTTGATTTCGCACAAAGCCTTGCGGCGTTTGAATATTCCATAATTCTGCCCGATTTAAAGTTTTTTCGACAAAATTATCTTCATTTATTACTTTTACCGTATCTTTAACCGGTACACCTGCAACAGCTCCAGCTTCAGCCGTTATTGCCTCTACAACTCGCTCAATAACTTCCAAGCTGACAAACGGTCTAGCCCCATCATGAATTAAAACATGCGTACAGCTTTCAGGCAGTGCCAACAAACCTTGATAAACTGAATCTTGACGTTCCGCCCCACCGGCAACGGATTTTATTATTTTGGAATGAGTTTCCGCAGAAAAAAAGTCACTCAAATATTCCAATTCTGTATCTTTCGCTACTAAAATTATGCCATCAACTAAAGGACTTGCTTGAAATACATCTAAGGTGTGTTCTAACATTGGCTTACCGCCTAAGGTCATTAATACCTTGTTGTAGCCGGCTTGCATGCGTTTACCTTGTCCGGCAGCTAAAATAATTGCAATTGTTGTCACTGGCTCACTTCCTTTACAACACGGAAAGTTGGAACACAAAATAATGTATTCCAACCTTAACCATAACTCATAATTTTAATCTAGCGCTCTAGCAAAAATCATTCTTCCGGCATTTGTCTGAATAACACTAGTCACACTAACTTGGACAGTTTCATTCATCAAACGGCGTCCATTTTCTACAACAATCATTGTGCCATCATCTAAATAAGCAACGCCTTGGTTCGATTCTTTACCTTCTTTTACTACTGTTACCACCATCGTTTCACCAGGTAAAACGACAGGCTTAATAGCATTAGCCAATTCATTGATGTTTAAAACAACAACTTCCTGCAGCGCCGCTACTTTATTCAGGTTGTAATCGTTAGTTACAACGCAGCCATAAAGTTCCTGTGCCAGTCTTACTAATTTATCATCCACTTCAGAAATGTCATCATAATCAATATTGGAAATTTCTACTTCAATATCTAATTCTTTGCGAATGATGTTCAGCATATCTAAGCCTCTTCTGCCTCTAGCTCGTTTCAAGCTGTCAGAAGAGTCTGCAATATGGCGTAATTCTTCTAAAACGAAATTTGGAATTACCAACGGCCCTTCTACAAAACCTGTTTTGCAAATATCAGCAATTCGACCATCAATAATTACGCTGGTATCCAAAACTTTCGGCATATTACAATAACCGGCAGCTCTGTTTTTACCTTTTGTTTTTAATTTGTTACTGTCCTTTTTCAAATTTGTCAGCAAGCCAAACATTTCATCACGTTTTTTCAGTCCCAGGCTGATGCCCAAATAACCGAAAATCAAACAACAGAAAAATGGCATATAAGAGCCGATAATTGGCAAAAAGGACAAAGCATAGCCAATAATAACAGCTACAATAAGTCCGATAATTAAGCCCAACACAGCACCCAATAAGTCCTGTGTAGACATTTTTTGCAATTTACTTTCAAGCCATTTTGTCACCGAAACCACAAAATTCATCAACGGTGCGGCAACAAGAAGACCTAGAATAAAACTTGCTAGCATACAACCTACTAACAATGCTCCAACCATTTTTTGTGTCCAACCCATTTGCAGCAATAATAATGGTGAAATCATTGTTACTAGATAAAATGCACCAACAGCAAACAATATCCCCATTAAAGCTCGAATAATTTTTTTCACTAAACTCAATTTCATCTTTTTTCACCTCCCTCTCTTAATTTCTTTCCTCTTTTTTCAGAAAAATCCTTTAAATCCAATTGTAATCAGAATAAATTTGTTCACGCATCCGTTTTAAACCATCGCGAATATTTTTCGCCCTTGTTTCCCCAATCCCTTCAACCTCGTCAAGTTCAGCAATTGAAGCTTGCTGAATAGCTGTAAAGTCATGGAAAAATCTAACCATATTTTGAATAACCCCAAAAGGCAAACGAGGCACTCGGCTCAATAAACGATAACCTTTAGTTAATAAAATTGTATCACTATTATTTTTCAAGCTGTCATAGCCAAGTTCTTTAGCAATATTATCTAAATTAAGTAATTCATCAGAGTCCAAAGTGTGCAATCTTTGCAAAACTTCTTCGGCGGTTTTTTCGCCATTCCAGTTTTCATAGTCCATAATAGTTCGCAGCTCATCAGCTGCCACATTATTGATTAATTCTTCTACCTGCATCTTAACTAGACGACCTTCTGTACCTAACTCACTTACATACTTCTCTAATTCATCTTCAACCAAATTAACCATCTCTGCCCTTTGCAAAACTCTGGTCACATCAGCTAACGAAACCATACCATCATATTCCAAAACACTGAGATTATTATAAGCTTTATCTAAAACAGTTTTATATCTATCTAAAGTCTGAATTGCCTGATTAGCCATTTCCAAAATACTGCCAGTATCTTTCAGATAGTATTTAATATCACCTTTGTATAAGGTAATAATATTTCTACGCTGTGAGATACACAAAACTAATTCACCTGTTTGTCTAGCTACTCTTTCTGCGGTACGATGACGAATACCTGTTTCTGAAGAAGCTACCATTTGGTCAGGATTCAGATGGGCATTGGCTACCATAATTTTGGAGCCGTCTTTATTTAAAATAATGGCACCATCCATTTTCGCCAATTCATATAATTGCGCGGGTGAGTAGGAGCAGTCTAAATTAAAACCACCTGCCACCAAAGCCATTATTTCCGGAGTATCTGCCATAACAATCAAACCACCAGTTTTTGCTCGCAGAACATTATCCAAACCTTCACGCAAAGCCGTACCAGGAGCTGTTAATTTTAACATTTCTACCAGTTCATTATTTTTATTTGATATACGGCTCATAATCTCAATCCTCCAACACTACTTTTAATACATCGCGAATATGCTCTACCCCAATAATTTTTAACGCTGTCGTTTTAGGACAATTATTCAGGTTCCCCTTTGGAACTATCGCTGTAGTAAAGCCCATCTTAGCCGCCTCTATCAAGCGCTTGTCCAAATGATTAATTGTCCTAATTTCCCCAGTTAAACCTACTTCGCCTAAAACTACAGTTGAAGCAGCAACAGCTTTATTACTCAAACTGGAAGCCAACGCAACTACAATACCTAAATCGGCTGCCGGTTCGTCCACCCGCAAGCCACCAGCTATATTAATATAAATATCTTGATTGCCTATGCGCAGCCCTGCCCTTTTTTCCAAAACTGCCAACAGCATTGCTACCCGATTATAATCAGCACCATTAGTCATCCGTCGCGGCTGATTAGAAAAACTCGGAGATACCAATGCCTGTAGTTCCAATAAAACAGGTCTGCTCCCTTCCATGCAAGCCACAACGGCAGAACCTACCGTTTCTTGCGAGCGTTCTGCCAAAAATACAGCCGAGGGATTGGTTATCTCCACTAAACCCTGTTCCTGCATCTCAAAAACACCAATTTCATTCGTGGAGCCAAATCTATTTTTTAAAGCTCGCAGCACACGATATTGATATTGGCGATCGCCTTCAAAAAACAAGACAGCATCTACCATGTGTTCTAAAACACGCGGTCCTGCTACTGAGCCATCTTTAGTTACATGACCAACCACGATAACAGCTATACCCCAAATTTTCGCCCATTGCAAAATACGATTAGTACATTCTCGCAGCTGACTGACACTACCCTGTGCCGAAGATATTTCCGGCAAATATACTGTCTGAATAGAGTCTAAAATTACTATTTTCGGCTGTTCTGTTTGTAAATGCTGCTCCACTATTTCCAAATTATTTTCAATTAAAATTTTCAATTCATCATTACGCACAGCTAAGCGTTCTGCACGCATTTTCAACTGTTGACCTGATTCTTCACCGGAAACATAAAGCACTTTACCATAAGCTCCCATCTTTCCAGCCAACTGCATTGTTAAAGTAGATTTCCCAATACCAGGGTCACCAGACAGTAAAATCAGTTCTCCCGGCACAATACCACCGCCCAATACACGATTTAATTCAGCAAGACCTGTATCCATGCGTTGATGTTCTTGGTAAACAATTTCTTCTAACTTCAATGGTTTACTGGTCGGTAAAGAACTGTTCCGTTGTTTTTCCTTGACAGTACCAGTCAATTCCTCCACAAAAGTATTCCATGCTCCACAGCCTGGACATTTTCCTTGCCAACGCAAGCTTTCGTACCCACATTCTTGACAGAAAAAACTTGTTTTAGCTTTGCCCTTAGCCATTTCGCACCACCTTCTGCTCATCAAAATAATTACAATCGTACATTTTATTATACCCAATATTTCCAATTAGTACAAATGTTTTTTACGCACAACAAACAAAACAACTCCCTTTACACCTTAAAATAATCGGTAGGTATAAAGGGAGTCTTGTTTAACGTTTTCTTAATGCTATTTTCCCTTCCTTATCGGTTGTTACTTTCACAGTACCACCTGGTTGGAAACGACCTGCCAACAAATCTTCAGCTAAAGGGTCTTCAATCAATTTTTGAATTGCTCGGCGCAATGGTCTAGCACCATAAGCTGCATCATAACCATCACTGACCAATTTTTCTTTCGCAGCCTCGTCAACTTTCAAATTGATGTTTTGTTCTTTTAAGCGTTCCGCTAATTCTTTTAGCAGCAAGTCCACGATAGACATAATATTTTCTTTACTTAAAGCATGGAAAACAACAGTTTCATCAATACGATTTAAAAATTCAGGACGGAAAGTTTCCTTTAAAGCAGCCATCACTTTGTTTTTCATTTTTTCGTATTCTTCCTGCTGTTCATTGCCAGAAGCCAAAGAAAAGCCTACCTTGCCAGTTGTTTTTATCGTGCTTGCTCCAACATTGGAAGTCATAATAATAACGGTATTTTTGAAATCCACTGTTCTGCCTTGACTGTCTGTCAAACGACCATCATCCAAAACCTGCAAGAGCATATTAAAAGCATCTGGATGTGCTTTTTCTACTTCATCTAATAAAATAAGCGAATAAGGCTTTCTGCGCACAGCTTCTGTCAGCTGACCGCCTTCATCATGCCCAACATAACCAGGAGGGGCACCTACTAAACGCGATACAGCGTGTTTTTCCATATACTCAGACATATCAATGCGAATAATAGCATCTTCATTATCAAACAAAGCCTCTGCCAAAGTCCGTGCTAATTCTGTTTTACCTACACCTGTCGGCCCTAAGAACAGGAAAGAACCAATTGGCCGTTTCGGACTTTTTAAGCCAGAACGGGCCCGACGCACAGCTTTAGCTACAGCCTTAACAGCTTCATCCTGACCAATAACTCTTTCATGCAAAATATCTTCTAAGTGCAATAAACGCTGGCTGTCTGTTTCTTTTAACTTAGTTACTGGCACTCCTGTCCAATTTGCTACGACATTAGCTACATCTTCCTCGCCCACAATTTTAGTCTGCGTAGATGCTTGATTTTTCCAAGTATCAATTACCATCTGCAATTCATGGCGCTTTTTCTGTTCTTGGTCACGATACTCAGCAGCCTTTTCA
>JAFXJE010000092.1 GCA_017532485.1 Peptococcaceae bacterium
AGTAATTGCCAGAGAACTGCAGGAAAAAGCAGATTGCATTCCTGGGGCGGAAATTACGGTTACAGCTACCGATATGATGTCTATGGGTAATAGTGCAATTTCTATTCAAATCAAAGGTAATGATGATGAAGCGTTAGAAACTTTGGCTGAAAGTATTGAAAAAGCAATGGCTGAGGTTGAAGGGGCTGTTGAAATCAGCAACAGTTTAGCTTCTACAGACGAAGAATTGAATATTGTTATTGATCGCGAGAAGGCAGCTTATTATAAAGTAAGCACATCTAGTGTATATTCGACGGTTGCTTTGGCGCTGCAAAACAGTACAATTTCCAAATATCGGGCGAATGGTGCGGAAATTGATATTGTGATGAAATATCCTGAGCATTTAACAAAATCTTTAGATAATTTGAATGATTTGATGATTCCGTCCAGTACAGGTGGTCAAGTGCCATTGTGTGAAGTGGCAGAAGTTGTTCATGGGTTTGGACAAAAGAGCATTAGCCGTCAAGACCAAAGCCGGATAGCTTCTGTATCTTGTGAGGTATATGGGCGTGATATGGGCTCTGTATATCAAGATATTCAAGAAAAAATCAAAACTATCCCTATTCCAAGTGGTTGTGCCATCGAAACAGGTGGTAGTGCTGATACTATGAATTCTGCTTTCAAAGATATTATCACAATGATTTTGATGGCGTTGTTCTTAGTATATATGGTTATGGCGTGTCAGTTTGAAAATCTGATGGAACCAATTTTAATCATGATAAGTATTCCTGTCATGTTTATTGGGGTTTTTATAGGTCTGTTCTTATGCAACCAAACTATTAACATGATGTCCTTGCTGGGTATTTTGATGCTGGAAGGTATTGTTGTTAATAATGCTATCGTTTTGGTGGACTATGTAAATCAATTGCGTGCTAAAGGTTTGTGCAAACGAGAAGCACTTATTGAAGCTGGCAGAACGAGAATGCGTCCTATTTTGATGACTACTCTGACTACAGCTTTAGCGATGATTCCACAGTTAATAAGCACTTCAGGTGGGTCAGATATCTTTAAGCCGATGTCGGCAACGGTAATTTTCGGTTTACTGTGCTCAACGGTTATCAGTTTAATTGTAATTCCAATCATCTATGAAATTGTGGAAAGTTGGCCGGCAAAAATTCGTCGTAAAGTAATGAAAAACAATCCACAAGAAGAAATTGACTTAGCTATGCAAGCATTGGAAGAAGGCTGCTGGCATGACTGGGAAGAATTACAGAAAAAATTAGAAGAAGATAAACGTGCAAAAGGGTTGATTGACTAAGTTTGAGAAAAGGGCAAAAATGAGGGAAAGGTTATGGCAGAAAAACAAAGTAAACGCGAATTGATTTTGCAATCTGCTCGACAAGTATTTATGGAAAAGGGCTATCATGCGGCGACTTCGGAAGAAATCGCCCGTGTTGCTGGTATTGGTAAGGGAACTATTTATCAATATTTTGCAAGTAAGAAAGATATTTATGATGAATTACGAATAATTTATCTGCAAGAGTATTGTAGTGGGATTATAGAGGCTATATCTTTGGAGGATAGTTTTAACGAAAATATTCGCCGTTTAGTACATGCTCATGTAGAAAAAATCGATTTACTGCTATATATTGTAACTAGTGACCTTCATTCTTCTAGCGAATGTATTTTAGAGTCTGAAAAAATGTCGGGAATTTATAAAACAATGTTGGAGAGTTTACACAGATTGCTCGTTTGTGCCGGCGAAAGGCAGGAGTTAAGAAATGTTTTGCCGGAATTAGCAATCAATTATATTATGAGTATTTTTATGGGCATGGCGCATCAAACAATGCTTTATAAGCGCAATCCTCAACTAGCTGAAAATTTTTCAGTGGAAAAATGGGAAGAAGAAATTGTAGGCTTGTTGCTGCATGGATTGAGTGTCGAATAGAACAAGGCTGGGACAAATTTGTCCCAGCCTTGTTCTATTTTTAAATAAATTTTCATATAGATAAATTGATGAAGGGCAAAGGAGGCGGCAGACCAATGGAGAAAAAGGAAAAATCTCGTTTGGAATTACTTGAACGCAAAAGCTTGTATTTGAATGGCGTGCATAATGTGGATTTGTTTGATGAAGAAAAAATCATTTTACAAACAGATTTAGGGAGATTAGTTATCAAAGGTAAGAGTATGAATATTACGAATTTGGATGTTGAACATGGAAATATTCAAATTGATGGTCGAATAAATTGTTTGGAATATTTACCTGAACGAAGACTATGGCCGATGAAGAAAAAATGACTGACTTAGCAGCACAATTTATAAGTTTAGCTTGGATGATATTCTTTGGTTTTTTGGCTGCCTGCATTTGGGAGCTTGCTCAGAAAATGGGACGAAAATGGGTGAAACAGAAAATAGGGTTGGCAATAATAGATTTTTTTAGCTGCGTGATATTAGCCATAGCATTTTGGTATATGCTTTTATGGCTCAATGGTGGGATATTGCGTAATTATATAGTGTTGGGCAGTTTGATGGGGGGATTCTTGGCGCGAAGATTTTTTCATCGCTAGAGTATAGCCAAAAACTTGTCTGATAGTATATAATAAATGTAGCAAAGGTGGTGATATAGTGGCACAAAGAAAAAAAATGAAAATGAATTGGCGCAGAGTTTTAGTGGCAGGGTTTGCACTTTATGTTTTGTGCCAGTTTGTCATCAGTCTTTCCAGTATTGTGGAATTAAAAAAACAAGAAGCAGTTGTTGAAGCGGAATTGGAGGCTGCCTATAAAGAACAGGCAGAGCTAGAAGAACAAATAGATTATATGCAAAGTGAAGAGGCGATTGAAAAAACGGCGCGTGAAAAGTTGGGGCTAATTAAAGAAGGAGAAATCCTCATTCAAAGGGCTTTGGAAGAATGAGAAAGCTGTAATATTTTCTTGACATTGTTTTTTTAGTCGGTATATAATATTAGAGGAATTTTATTAAAATTTATTTTAGGGAGGCTATTTAAGCGCATGTCCATTACTAAAGGGCAAATTTTGGAGGGTACCGTTACAGGAATCACAAAGTTTGGAGCATTTATTCAATTAAGTACCGGGGAAACAGGTTTGGTACACATTTCAGAAGTAGCAGACACATATGTCAAAGATGTTAGCGAGTTTTTGCAAGAAAAAGATTCTGTTAAAGTAAAAGTGATTAATGTCGACGATAATGGTAAAATTGGTTTATCTATTCGCCAAGCAAAAGAAAAACCAAAACAACCAAGTATTTCCTTTGAAGATAAGTTGTCACGCTTTATGAAGGACAGCGATGAAAAACTGGCTTCTTTAAACAAGAACATTAATTCCAAAAGAAAAAGTGGAAACAGATATTAATATGTTGGTTGGGCGGTATCGCGATTATGCTGATACCGCTTTTCTTTTAGCTTTGCTTGATGAAACAAGGAGAGATGATGATGATTAAAGGTGTAATTGATATGGGCACCAATAGTATGCGATTAGCAGTAGCAGAAGTGGAAAATGGAAAGTTGACAATGCTCGGACAAAAGGTGCTTTATCCACGCATGGGCGAAGGTATGGGTAGAGAACGTCGTATTCAAGCACTGCCCTTAGAACGCAATGCAGAAGCAGCTGTGGAATTATTGAAGCAGGGACATAGTTGGGGGGCCGAAGTTATTCATTTGACAGCGACTAGTGCTGTTCGCGAAGCGATAAATAAGGAAGAAGTATGTCGCTACATGGAAGAAAAAACTGGTGTTAAGGTAGAAGTCTTGTCTGGCGAACAAGAGGCGCAATTAAGTTATCTTGGTGCTAGTGAAGATTTTGTGCAGGAAGGACGGACTTTGGCTGTTTTAGACATAGGTGGCGGCAGTACAGAACTAGTTTATCAAAGTAAAGGTGAGCTTTGTCGTGCCAGCGTACCTGTAGGTGCAGTTGCTTTAGCTGAAGAGCGTTTGTCGTGGGCGGAGGCTCGGCAGATGCTGCAGAAATTAGTTAAAATGCCGTTGCCTCAAGATATTTTACTTGTCGGTGTGGGTGGGACCCATACTTGCTTAGCTAGTATGGAGCAAGAATTAAAAGAGTATGATAGTAAACTCGTGCATGGCTTCCAATTGAAAAAAACAAGGGCAGCTTATTGGCTGGAACGCTTATTGCCGATGACTACCGAGGAGAGATTAAGTATTGCTGGAATTACACCACAACGTGCGGATATTCTTCCTGCAGGGGCGTGGATAGTTCTGCAAATGATGGAAATGCTGCAACAGGAAACAATTACGGTGAGTGATAAAGGATTAGTTTATGGTTTGCTCTTAAAGGCATAGATGAACAGACAACCTCATATATATTGGGTATGGGGGTGTTGAATTTTGGCAAGAGAAAATACGAGTTGTCTTTGGCATGATGTTATCTGTCTGCAGGATGAGCAGATAGTGACTTTTGTTTGTAAAACATTGTTGCAGCTAGAGGAAGAAAAATGTATAGAGGAATTGTTGAAGGTAGAGGCTGTAGAGTTAGGCTCGGGAGAAATTGTTTTGCAAGGTTTGCTGAAAACGGAGGAAGGAGAAAATAAAAAAATAGAAGTGAAGCTTCCTTTTATAAAGGAAGAAATAGAACTAGGAGCAGCAAATTATTTTCAAATTAATTATCTGCAAGGTCA
Organism: Peptococcaceae bacterium; assembly: GCA_017532485.1. Lineage (GTDB taxonomy): Bacteria > Bacillota > Peptococcia > Peptococcales > Peptococcaceae > RGIG6463. Next base: position 4,631 of record JAFXJE010000092.1, read on the forward strand.
GTTGCTGGCTGATAAGCTTTGGGTGGAATGTGTTATTTGCGGTAGAATAGAAAAAGAGCAAAAAATACAACAAGTTGTTTTGGGTGAAATTACTGTAAAGGAAAATTTGGTGTTAGCAGAGGATTTTCCACAGTGCGAAAGAATTATTGCTACCCACCTTTGCTCGACAGTGGAGAAAATGGAATTGCAAGATGGCAAACACTTAATACTAGGTGGGAAGCACAGTATTTCGGTGCTTTATGAAGGAATGACGCTGCAGGGTGAACGCTTGTTTATTCAGCAGCAGGATTGTTCTTTTGAGGAGGAATTGGAGCTTAGTCATGCTTTTGATGAAGTGCCGACAGTAATAATGCCTTATAGTATTTTAACGGCTCGACAGTTAACGGAGCAGCAGATAAATATTGAAGGCACAGTAGTAGTCAGAGTAGATGGGGTAAGAGACGAAATGCCTGAAACGGAGTTGTTTGCAGAAGAAGGTTTGGAAAATGAAGCGAATGGCAAAGGTAGACAACGGATATCATCGCGTCATAATTTGGCTAAATATATGCGTGAATTAGAAAGTATAGTCAATGAAGAAAAGACTTTGCGAAATTTTGATTTGCAGGATAAATAAAATATGGTATTCTATAAGGAAGGAAAGTATTTAGTGATATGCTAAAAAACTTTACTTCCTTTTATAATGCAATTTTTAAAAGGCGCATTTTTCAGTTTTTCTATTATGGCGAAAAGGCGATATAATAAATAAATTTTGATTATGCAAAACAGCGAAAAAAAGCCATTTCAAAGCGAAAAAATGCTTGCAAATCATATTTTGATATGATAAACTTTAGAAGTTGCGTAAGACAGGCGATGAAACGGAAGGTTGCTGGTCACGGCGACACGCCAGACACCGTGTACTAGGTTAATTTCCGTGGAGAATGTCCGTTTAATCGGGCGCGAAGGAGGGAAAAACATGGCAAAGCAAAAAATCAGAATTCGCTTAAAAGCATTTGATCACAAATTATTGGATCAATCCGCTCAAAAAATTGTTGAAACTGCTAAGAAAACAGGAGCCAATGTATCTGGTCCGGTACCACTACCGACAGAAAAAAATGTGTTTACAATCTTGAGATCTCCTCATGTAAACAAAGACTCCCGTGAACAATTTGAAATGAGAACACATAAGCGTTTGATTGACATTTTTGATCACAATCAAAAAACTGTAGAAGCTTTGATGCGTTTGGATTTACCATCCGGCGTTGAAATCGAAATTAAGTTATAATCATTGCTAAGCTTAAGGAGGTGGCAAGATGAAAGCTATTTTAGGTAAAAAAATCGGTATGACTCAAATCTTCTCCCCAGAAGGTAAAGCAATCCCTGTAACTGTTATCGAAGCAGGTCCTTGCATGGTTGTACAAACAAAAACTACTGATAATGATGGCTATGAAGCTATTCAAGTTGGTTTTGACCCTATCAAAGAAGTGAATGCAAACAAACCTCAAAAAGGTCACTTTGCAAAAGCTCAGGTTAAACCTACAAGATATTTAAGAGAATTCAGAGTGGAAAATGCTGCTGAATATCAATTAGGTCAAGAAATTAAAGCTGATATTTTCGCTGCTGGCGAAAAAATCGACGTAACAGGTACTAGCAAAGGTAAAGGTTTCCAAGGTAGTATCAAACGTTGTGGCCAATCCAGAGGTCCTATGGGTCATGGTTCCAAATACCACAGACGTTCCGGTTCTTTGGGTGCATTAGGTCCAAACCATGTATTTAAAGGTCGTCCATTGCCAGGTCGTATGGGTGGTCTGAAAATTACTGTTCAGAACTTAGAAGTTGTTAGAGTAGATGCTGAACGCAATCTGCTGTTAGTAAAAGGTTCTGTACCAGGTGCAAACAAATCCATGATTACAATCAAGAGTGCTTCTAAAGCACGTTAATATTGTCCGAAAGAAAGGAGGAACAGATAATGCCAAAAGTGGCTTTATTAAATGTTCAAGGCTCTCAAGTGGGCGAAATCGAACTGAATGATGCAGTTTTCGGTATTGAACCAAACGAAAGTGTTGTTCACGAAGCTGTTGTAATGCAAATGGCTAGCTGGCGTCAAGGTACACATTGTACTAAATCCAGAGGCGAAGTAAGAGGCGGCGGCCGTAAACCATGGAGACAAAAAGGGACTGGTCGTGCTCGTGCCGGTACAAGTCGTTCTCCACTGTGGCGTGGTGGTGCTATTATCTTCGGGCCAAAACCAAGAAGTTATAGCTTCTCTATTCCAAAGAAAAAAAGACGTCTTGCTTTAAAATCCGTTTTATCCAGCAAAGTTGCTGAAAACGAATTAATCGTTTTAGATAGCTTAAACTTTGACCAACCAAAAACAAAAGAAATGGTTAAAGTATTAGAAGCTTTAAAAGTAGAAAAGAAAGCATTAGTAGTTACTGCTGAAGTGGATGAAAATGTAATCAAATCTGCTCGTAATATTGAGGGTATCACCCCAGTAGCTGCAGCATCTATCAATGTATATGATGTGTTAAATCATGGCAAATTAATTTTGACCAAAGATGCAGTTGCTAAAATTGAGGAGGTGTTAGCGTAATGGCCGTATCTAAAGAAGCACGCGACATTATCGTGAAACCTATTGTTACAGAACAATCTGTAGCGATGATGGAAAACAACAAATATGTTTTCAAAGTAGCATTGAATGCTAACAAAATTGAAATCAAACAAGCGATTGAAGAAATCTTCAAAGTAAAGGTTGTCGATGTAAATACTTTACGTGTTAAAGGTAAAGTAAAACGCATGGGCCGTACACAAGGTAAAACTTCCGATTGGAAGAAAGCTATCGTACAACTGGCTCCAGAAGATCATATCGAAGTGTTTGAAGGTCTGTAATAGGAGGGAATAACATGGCAGTAAAAAGCTTTAAGCCTACTTCTCCTGGTAGACGTCAGATGACCGTTCATACTTTTGAAGAAATTACAGCAACAAAACCAGAAAAATCTTTACTGCAACCAGTAAAGAAAAAAGCTGGTAGAAATGCACACGGTTGCATCACTGTTCGTCATCAAGGCGGCGGTCACAAAAGACAATACCGGGTAATTGATTTTAAACGTAATAAAGACAATATTCCTGCTAGAGTAGCAACTATCGAATACGATCCAAACCGTTCTGCTCGTATCGCATTATTAAACTACGCTGATGGTGAAAAAAGATATATTATCGCACCAAACGGCTTAAAAGTTGGCGATGTTGTAGTATCCGGTCCAGAATCCGATATCAAAGTTGGTAACTGCTTACCAATCGAAAATATCCCAGTTGGTACTGTATTGCACAATATTGAATTAAAACCAGAAAAAGGTGCACAATTATGTCGTGCAGCTGGTACATCTGCTCAGCTGATGGCTAAAGAAGGTAAATATGCTCATTTGAGATTACCTTCCGGTGAAGTAAGATTAGTATTAGTTACCTGCCGTGCAACAATCGGTCAAGTTGGTAACTTAGAACATGAAATCATCAACATCGGTAAAGCTGGTCGTACACGTTGGTTGGGTATCAGACCTACAGTTCGCGGTTCTGTAATGAACCCTAATGACCATCCACACGGTGGTGGTGAAGGTCGTGCTCCAGTTGGTCGCAAATGTCCAGTTAGCCCATGGGGTAAATCTGCACACGGCGGCAACACACGTAAGAAAAACAACATTAATGATAAATATATTGTTAAGTCTCGCAAGAAATAGTCGCTTGCGTGAAGGGAGGCAAAAATCCTCATGAGTAGATCATTGAAAAAAGGACCTTTTGTGGAAGAAAAATTGTACAAAAGAATTGTTGCAATGAATGAAAGTGGCGAGAAAAAAGTGTTAAAAACATGGTCTCGCAGCTCTACAATCTTCCCAGAATTTATTGGTCATACAATTGCAGTTCATGACGGTCGTAAACATGTGCCTGTATATGTAACAGAAGATATGGTTGGTCATAAACTTGGTGAGTTTGCTCCAACTCGTACCTATAGAGGTCATGCTGACACAGAACGGTCAACTTCTTTGAAGTAGAATTAAGAGAGGGGGTTTAGCTATGGAAGCGAAAGCTGTCGCTAAATTCATTAGAATTTCCCCACGTAAAGCTCGTCAAGTATGCGACTTGATTAGAGGTAAAAATGTGGGCGAAGCATTTGCAATTTTAAAATTCACACCAAATAAAGGTGCAGAAATAGTAGAAAAAGTTTTGAAATCCGCAGTAGCTAATGCTGAACACAACTACGATATGAATGTTGACGAACTTTATGTAAGTCAAATTTTCGTAGATCAGGGTCCATCTCTCAAGAGATTTAAACCTAGAGCAATGGGCAGAGCTGATGGTATCAAAAAAAGAACAAGCCATATTACTGTAATGGTTAGCGAAAGATAAGGAGGGATCACTCAGTGGGTCAAAAGGTAAGTCCTAAAGGATTGCGTATCGGCGTCATCAAAGATTGGGATGCCAGATGGTATGCTGATAAAAATTATGTAGAACTCCTCCATGAAGATCTAAAGATCCGTAAGTATGTAAAAAATAAATTATTCCAAAGCGGTGTTTCCAATATCATTATTGAAAGAACCGGTAATACTAAAGTTAGAGTAACAATCCACACAGCAAAACCTGGTATTGTTATCGGCCGTAACGGTGCTGACATCGAAGTATTACGTAAAGAATTGGAAAAAATGACTTCTAAACAAGTTAACATTAACATTCAGGAAGTTAAACGCCCTGAAGCTGATGCTCAATTAGTTGCTGAAGCTACAGCTGCTCAATTAGAAAGACGTGTTGCTTTCCGTCGTGCTATGAAACAGGCTGTACAACGTGCTTTAAAATCCGGCGCTAAAGGTATCAAAATTGCTATTTCCGGTCGTTTAGCAGGTGCTGATATTGCTCGTACTGAATGGTATAGCGAAGGTAAAGTTCCTCTACACACATTACGTGCAGATATCGATTATGCTTTTGCAGAAGCAGATACAACTTATGGTAAACTTGGTGTTAAAGTTTGGATCTATAAAGGGGAAGTTCTTCCTGAAGCTAAAGCTGTTCAAGCTAAGGAAGGAGGACACTAATTATGTTGGTGCCAAAGAGAGTAAAATGGCGTAGACCACACCGTGCAAGCTTAAAAGGTGAAGCACATAAAGGTACAAAAGTAACTTACGGTGAATTTGGTTTACAAGCATTAGAAGGTGCTTGGATTACCAGCCGTCAGATTGAAGCTGCCCGTATTGCGATGACTCGTTACATCAAACGTGGTGGTAAAGTATGGATTAAAATTTTCCCAGACAAACCTGTTACAGCAAAACCTGCTGAAGTTCGTATGGGTTCCGGTAAAGGTGCTCCTGATTACTGGGTAGCAGTAGTTAAACCAGGTAGAGTAATGTTTGAACTGTCTGGTGTTTCTGAAGAAGTGGCAAGAGAAGCGTTGCGTTTAGCTATGCACAAATTGCCAGTTAAATGCAAAATTGTAAAACGTGAAGGTGGTGACGTAAATGAAGGTTAATGTACTCAGAGACTTAAGCACAGCTGAATTAGAAAAGAAAGTTGTGTCCCTCAAAGAAGAACTGTTCAATTTGCGTTTCCAAATGGCTACTGGCCAATTAGAAAATCCAATGAAAATCAAAGAAATCCGTAAAGATATTGCAAAAGCAAAAACTATCTTACGTGAACGTGAGTTGAAAGAACAAGCATAAGGAGGGTACAACGTGGAAAGAGGCAATCGTAAAGTCCGCTATGGTGTTGTCGTAAGTGATAAAATGGATAAGACTGTAACAGTATCAGTTGAAAACCATTTCCGTCATCCTCTATATGGAAAAATCACAAAAATGACCAAAAAGTACAAAGCTCATGATGAACAAAATGCTTGTGCTGTAGGGGATAAAGTAAAAATTATGGAAACACGTCCATTAAGTAAAGATAAAAGATGGCGTGTAGTTGAAATTACAGAAAAAGCTACGATTGTGTAGTTTTTGCAACGATATATGTTGCCGGAAGGAGGTAACTTGATATGATTCAACAAGAAACTAGACTAAAAGTCGGTGACAATACTGGTGCAAAAGAATTATTATGCATTCGTGTGTTGGGCGGGACTGGACGTCGTTATGCATCCGTTGGGGATATCATTATTGCGGCTGTTAAAGAAGCTACACCAGGTGGCGTTGTCAAGAAAGGTGACGTTGTTAAGGCTGTAGTAGTAAGAACAAAAGAATCAGTACGCAGACAGGACGGTTCTTATATCCGCTTTAGTGAAAATGCAGCAGTTATCATTAAAGATGACAAAAGCCCAAGAGGTACTCGTATCTTCGGGCCAGTAGCTAGAGAACTGCGTGATAAAGATTTTATGAAAATCGTTTCTCTTGCTCCTGAAGTACTGTAAACCGTAGCTTTTGGAGGTGAAAGTAGTGGCTAAAATGAACGTAAGAAAAGGCGACGAAGTAATCGTTATCGCCGGTAAAGATAAAGGCAAAATTGGTAAGGTAGTAACTGCTATCCCAAGCGCTGAAAAGGTAATCGTTGAAGGTGTTGCAGTAGTTAAAAGACATACTAAACCAACTCAACAAATGCCTCAAGGTGGTATTATTGAGAAAGAAGCAGCTATTCACGTTTCCAACGTAATGCCTTATTGCAGTACCTGCAAAAAAGGCGTTAGAGTAGCACACAACATCGAGAATGGAAAGAAGACTCGTGTTTGCCGTAAATGTGGTAAAGCACTTTAATGCATAGTCTTGATGGAAAGGAGGCTATATTGACATGGCTAGATTAAAAGACAAATATCTGAATGAAGTAATGCCAAGCTTGCAGGAACAATTCAAATACAGCAATGTAATGGCAGTGCCAAAATTAGATAAAGTTGTAATCAATATTGGTTTGGGTGAAGCTGTGCAAAACCCAAAAGCATTAGATGCAGTGATTAATGACTTAACATTAATCACAGGTCAAAAGCCTGTTGTAACTAAAGCGAAAAAATCTATCGCAGGTTTTAAACTTAGAGAAGGTATGCCAGTTGGTGTTAAAGTAACTCTTCGGGGTGAACGAATGTATGAATTCGTAGACAGATTAATCAGCGTTGCGCTGCCTCGTGTTCGTGACTTCAGAGGTGTTTCTCCAAAATCTTTTGATGGTAGAGGTAACTACAGCTTAGGTCTGAAAGAACAATTAATTTTCCCTGAAATCGAATACGATAAAATCGATAAATTGAGAGGTTTAGAAATCGTATTTGCAACAACAGCAAAAACTGATGAAGAAGGCAGAGCACTGCTGAAACTTCTCGGCATGCCATTTGCAAGTTAATTGATTAGGAGGTAATCCTGGTGGCAAAAACATCCATGAAAGTGCGTAAAGCACCAAAATATAAAGTTAGGGAAGTAAATAGATGTAAAGTTTGCGGACGTCCACATGCATATATGCGTAAATTCGGTCTTTGCAGAGTATGTTTCCGTGAATTAGCTTATAAAGGCCAACTACCTGGTGTAACAAAAGCCAGTTGGTAAAACCTAATGTATGGAAGGGGGTCGCTGTAATATGGTAATGACAGATCCAATTGCAGATTTTTTAACAAGAATTCGTAACGCGAATATGGTTATGCACGAGAAAGTAGAAATTCCTGCTTCCAAGACCAAAGTAGCTTTAGCAGAAATCTTGAAAAACGAAGGTTTCATTAAAGATTACGAACAAATCGAAGATGGCAAACAAGGAATTATCCGTGTATACTTAAAATATGGTCCTAATCGTGAAAAAGTTATCACAGGCTTAAAACGTATTAGTAAACCTGGTTTGAAAGTATATTGCAAAAAAGACGAAGTGCCAAAAGTATTAGGTGGTCTTGGTATTGCAATCATTTCAACTTCTAAAGGCATTGTAACAGATAAAGAAGCTCGTAAGTTAGGTCTTGGCGGCGAAGTTATCTGCTACGTTTGGTAATAAAAAACTGGTAGTTCAGGAGGTGCAGAAATGTCCAGAATTGGGAAACTTCCTATTAGCATTGTTGACGGTGTTGAAATCACAATCGCTGAAGGTAATTATGTAACTGTAAAAGGGCCAAAAGGTCAGTTGGAAAAACAATTACATCCTGACATGATTCTTGAACAGGCTGATGGACAGGTAAAAGTAATTTGTCCAAGTCCTGACAAGAACGCATTATGGGGTTTAACCCGTACATTATTAAACAATATGGTTGTTGGTGTAACTCAAGGTTACAGCAAGAGCTTAGAATTAGTAGGTGTAGGTTACAGAGCTCAATTACAAGGTAGAAAATTAGTCTTAGCTGTAGGCTATTCTCACCCTGTAGAATTTGAACCTGAAGAAAACATGGAAATCGAAGTTCCAGCACCTACAAAAATCATCGTTAAAGGTATCGACAAAGAAAAAGTTGGTAGCTTAGCAGCAAATATCCGTGCAGTACGCGAACCAGAACCATATAAAGGTAAAGGTATTCGCTATGAGGGCGAAGTAGTTAAATTGAAAGCTGGTAAGTCCGGTAAATAATTAGGTTTATCCTAATTATTACGGCAAATCCGGTGAAAGGAGTGACAGGATTTGATTAAAGCAACTCCCAAAAAACTTATCCGTGAAAAAAAACACTGGAGAATGAGAAATAGAATTAAAGGGACAGCAGAAAGACCACGTTTAGCAGTATTTAGAAGTAACCAACACATCTATGCTCAAATCATTGATGATGTTGCAGGAAATACACTGGTATCTGCTTCTACATTAACTGTAAAAGTTGAAGGCAGCAAATCTGACGCTGCTAAAGCAGTAGGTGCAGAAGTAGCTAAAAAAGCACTTGAAAAAGGTATTGTGAAAGTTGTTTTTGACCGGGGTGGAAATCTGTATCATGGCCGCATTCAGGCTCTGGCTGATGGAGCTAGAGAGGCCGGTCTTGACTTCTAATTAGTGACGAAGGAGGGAAAGATATTGGCAAGAATAGATGCTAACAACTATGAATTAAAAGAAAAAGTTGTACAAATTAACCGTGTAGCGAAAACCGTAAAAGGTGGTCGCCGTATGAGCTTCAGTGCTCTGGTTGTTGTTGGTAATGAAAACGGTATTGTTGGTGTTGGTATGGGTAAAGCAAACGAAGTACCAGAAGCAATCCGTAAAGGTATTGAAGATGCTAAGAAAAACTTAATCGAAGTACCTGTAGTAAATGGTACAATTCCACATGGTACAGTTGGTCGCTTCGGTGCAGCTAGTGTTATGTTAAAACCAGCTGCAGAAGGTACTGGGGTTATCGCAGGCGGTGCAGTACGTGCTGTTGTTGAATTAGCCGGTATCAAAAACATCTTAGCAAAATCTTTAGGTTCTGACACAAGCTTAAACATCGTTAAAGCTACCGTTGCAGGTTTAGCTTCCATGAAACGTGTAGAAGATGTAGCTAGATTACGTGGCAAAACCGTAGAGGAAATCTTAGGTTAAGGGGGAAGTAGAGATGGCACAACTGAAAATTACTTTAGTTAAAAGTGTAATTGGTTCATCTGAAAGACAAAGAAATGTTGTTAAAGCCCTTGGTCTGAAGAAAACAAATAGTTCTGTAGTTCAAGAGGATACACCTACTATCAGAGGTATGGTAAATAAAGTAAGCCACTTAGTAAGTGTTGAAGAAGTTTAAGCTTTAATATAGGAGGTGTTTTGTAGTGAAACTCCACGAGCTAAAACCAGCTGAAGGTGCTAAACAAGCGCCAAAGCGTAAAGGTAGAGGTATTGGTTCCGGTTTAGGTAAAACTGCCGGTAAAGGTCATAAAGGTCAAAAAGCACGTTCCGGTGGTGGTAAAGGTCCAGCTTTCGAAGGTGGTCAAACACCATTACAACGTCGTATGCCAAAAAGAGGTTTTACAAATGCAAGATTCAAGGTTGAATATACTGTAATCAACTTAGATCAATTAGATCGTTTTGAAGCAAATACAGAAATTACACCTGAATTGTTATTCGATAACGGCATTGTTAAACAAGTTAAAAACGGCGGTGTTAAACTGTTGGGTAATGGCGAAGTGACTAAAGCGTTCACTGTAAAAGTAGATGCTATCAGTAAGTCTGCTCAAGAAAAAATTGAAGCTGCTGGCGGCCGAGTTGAGGTGATCTAATGTTATCAACTCTGAGAAGTGCATTGAAAATGGAAGACACACGTAAAAAAATTATTTTTACGTTGTTGATGTTCGTAGTATTTAGAATCGGTGCTCACATTCCGGTTCCTGGCATTAATCGTGAAGTAATTGCAACTTTAACTGAACAAGCTAAGTTGTTAGGCTTCTTCGACATGGTGTCCGGTGGTGCGTTTAAGAACTTTTCTATCTTCGCCATGAGTATTACACCATATATTAATGCTTCTATTATTATGCAGTTGTTGACAGTTATCGTGCCAAAGTTAGAACAATTGGCTAAAGATGACCGTAAGAAAATTGTTGAATACACAAGATATTTGACAGTAGTGTTGGCTTTCGTTCAAGCTATCGGCGTATCCTTAGGTCTGAAAGCAGCGTTAATCAACCCAACTGCTGGTAACATTGCATTGATTGCATTAACATTAACTGCAGGTACAGCTTGCTTAATGTGGATTGGTGAAACAATCACAGAAAAAGGTATCGGTAATGGTATTTCTTTAATCATCTTCGCCGGTATCGTATCTAGACTTCCAGCTGGTCTTGTTTACTTGTATCAGTTCGTTGCTGAAGGCGGCATGAACTTCTTAGTAGTATTATTGTTCGCAGTAATCGCTTTGATTTCAGTTGTTGCTGTAGTAGCAATTCAGGAAGGTCAAAGAAGAATTCCTGTTCAATACGCAAAACGCGTTGTTGGACGCAAAGTATATGGTGGTCAATCCACTCATATTCCAATTAAAGTTAACTCCGCAGGGGTTATTCCAGTAATCTTTGCGATGTCTATTTTAATGTTCCCTGGTACAGTAGCATCTTTCTTCCCAAATAACAGCGTTGCTATTTGGGTTGCTAATGTGTTCAGCTATGACACATTGATTTACAATGTACTGTATGCACTCTTAATCGTATTCTTCACCTACTTCTACTCTGCGATTAGCTTTAATCCAATTGATGTAGCGGAAAACATTAAGAAAAACGGTGGTTTCATCCCTGGCTTAAGACCAGGTAGACCAACTGCAGAATACATTTCCAAAGTTATGGGCCGTATCACATTGTTCGGCGCACTGTTCTTAGCAGTAATTGCAGTAATGCCAACAGCGTTAATGGCATTAACAAACTTGGAAATCTATTTTGGTGGTACAGCATTATTAATCGTAGTTGGTGTTGCTTTAGATACCATGAAACAGTTAGAAGCATCTTTATTGATGCGCAGTTATGAAGGCTTTATGAAATAAGGAGTGATAACCGTGAAGTTAATTCTAATGGGACCTCCTGGTGCTGGTAAAGGAACACAGGCAGAAAAGCTGATTGATTTATATCAAATTCCGCACATCTCTACCGGTGATATGTTCCGTAAGGCACAAAAAGAGGGTACAGCACTTGGTTTGCAAGCTAAAAGCTATATGGATCAAGGTCAACTGGTACCTGATGAAGTAACCATCGGGATTGTACGCGAAAGATTATCTGAAGATGACTGCAAAAACGGTTTCTTGTTAGATGGTTTCCCACGTACAGTTCAACAAGCAGATGCTTTGGATGGTATTTTGACCGATTTGGGTATGAGCTTGGATGCAGTTGTTGACATTCAAGTAAATAAGGATTTCTTGGTAGAACGTTTAACCGGTCGCCGAGTGTGCAAAGCATGTGGGGCAACTTATCATGTATCCTTTAATGCACCAAAGGTTGAAAATGTTTGTGATAAATGCGGTGGCGAATTATACCAACGCAATGACGATAAAATTGAGACAGTAAGCAATCGGTTGGATGTTTATGCTGCTCAAACAGCACCACTGATTGAATACTATCAATCAAAGGGTATGATCAAATCTATTGACGGTAGTAAGTCAGTAGAGGAAGTATTAGCCGACATTCAGGCTGCTTTAGGGAGTAAGTAAGCATGATTCATGCTAAGTCTCCTAAGGAGATTGAATATATGCGCGATGCGGGGAAGGTTGTTGCCGAAACCCATCGCGAGCTTGCTAAAGCAGTGAAGCCGGGCATTAGTACCAAGGAATTGGATCAGATTGCGGAAGACTATATTATCTCGAAAGGGGCTACGCCTTCTTTCAAAGGATACCATGGTTTTCCGGCAACGATCTGTGCTTCGCCAAATCATGTTGTTGTCCATGGCATACCGGGTTTAGAACCGTTAAAAGATGGTGATATTATCAGTATTGATATAGGAGCTATTCTGAATGGATATCAAGGTGATGCAGCACAGACTTTGCCGGTGGGAGAGATTGCTCCTGAGGTACAACACCTATTACAAGTGACAGAAGAAAGCTTGTATAAGGGGATTGAACAGGCAGTAATCGAGCATCGGCTTTCTGATATTTCCTATGCGATACAAACCCATGTAGAGAAAAATGGCTTTTCTGTGGTTCGCGATTTTTGTGGTCACGGAATAGGCAAAAAAATGCATGAGGAACCGCAAATTCCAAACTATGGTTCTCCTGGACGGGGACCGAGGTTGAAGGCAGGGTATTGTCTGGCCATCGAGCCGATGGTTAATGCGGGTACCCATGCGGTTTCTGTGTTAAAAGACAAGTGGACAGTCGTTACTAATGATCATCAACCATCTGCCCATTTCGAGCATACCGTTGCGGTAACAGAAAAGGGTCCTTTGATTTTAACTGAAATCTAAAGACGGTTGAACCGGTTATTTCTAGAAAGGAGGCTATTCTTATATGTCTAAAGATGTAATTGAGGTAGAAGGTACAGTAATTGAGCCATTACCAAATGCAATGTTTCAGGTAGAACTTGAAAATGGGCATAAAGTATTAGCTCATGTTTCTGGTAAAATCAGAATGAACTTCATTAAAATTTTACCAGGTGATAAGGTAACTGTTGAGTTATCTCCATATGACCTGACTAGAGGTCGAATTACTTATAGATTTAAATAACTTCCTATTTGCCGATAAGGAGGGTATATCATGAAAGTTAGAACATCTGTAAAACCAATTTGCGAAAAATGCAAAATTATTCGTCGTAAAGGTGCCGTAATGGTTATTTGCGAAAACCCAAAACATAAACAAAAACAAGGTTAATGATAACTTTGCATAGATTAAGACAAAGTTTTTCATGGGAGGTGCGTTAAATGGCAAGAATCGTGGGTATTGACTTACCAAGAGAAAAGAGAATCGTAATCGGTTTAACTTACATCTATGGTATTGGTAGAACAACCGCTGAAAAAATTGTCGCTGAAGCAGGAATTAATCCAGATACAAGAGTTCGCGATTTAACTGATGAAGAAGTTCAAAAGTTAAGAGATATCGTTGGTAAACTGAAAGTTGAAGGCGATCTGCGTCGTGAAGTTTCTTTGAATATCAAACGTCTGTCTGAAATTGGTTGTTTCCGCGGTGTAAGACATCGTAGAGGTTTACCAGTAAGAGGTCAACGTACAAAAACAAATGCAAGAACACGTAAAGGTAAAATTAAAACTGTAGGTGCAAAACGTAAGAAATAAGGGGTGATATGTTAAATGGCTAGACCAAAGACTGCTACTACTCGCGTAAAGCGTAGAGAACGTAAAAATGTTGATAAGGGTATCGCTCATATCAAATCTACATTTAACAATACAATCGTTACCATCACTGATATGAATGGTAATGCCTTATCTTGGGCAAGTGCTGGCGGAATGGGTTTCAAAGGCTCTAAAAAAAGCACCCCATTTGCTGCTCAAACTGCTGCTGACGTAGCTGCTAAAGCTGCTATGGAGCATGGCTTAAGAGAAGTTGAATGTTATGTAAAAGGTCCTGGTGCTGGTAGAGAAGCGGCTATCCGTTCTTTACAAGCTGCAGGTTTAGAAGTAAGCATGATCAAGGACGTTACACCAATTCCTCACAATGGTTGCCGTCCACCAAAACGTAGAAGAGTATAGGAGGTGCCCTGAGGAATGGCAAGATATACAGGTCCAGTTTGCCGTTTGTGCCGTAGAGAAGGCGTTAAATTGTTCTTAAAAGGTGAACGTTGCTACTCTGACAAATGTGCAATTGAAAAAAGAAATTATGCGCCTGGTCAACATGGTCAACGCAGAAGCAAACAGAGTGAATATGGTTTGCAATTAAGAGAAAAACAAAAAGCTCGTCGTATTTACGGTGTATTAGAAGGCCAATTCGAAACATATTTCGATAAAGCTGAACGTAAAAAAGGCGTTACAGGTGAAAATCTGTTAGTTTTATTAGAAAGCCGTTTTGACAACATCGTTTATCGTGCAGGTTTCGCAGATTCTAGAAACCAAGCTAGACAATTTGTTCGTCATAACCACTTCACAGTAAACGGTAAAAAAGCTAATATTCCTTCCATGGAATTAAAAGTTGGCGATGTTATTCAATTAAAAGAAAAGAGCAAAGACTCTGCTTTAATTAAAGCTATCGTTGATAATATGGGCAGCAAAACTGCACCAGCTTGGTTAACAGTTGATACTGATAACTTAACAGCTACAGTTGACAGATTACCAAGCAAAGAAGATATTGATATACCAGTCGAAGAACAAATGATTGTTGAGTTGTACTCTAAATAATTGATAATCATTACTCTTAAATTATACTGTGTATAAATAGGAGGGCGAGATATGATTGAAATTGAAAAGCCAAATATTGAATGCGTTGCAATGAGCGACGATAATCGGTATGGCAAATTTGTTGTTGAGCCATTAGAAAAAGGTTATGGTACAACATTAGGCAACTCGTTAAGACGAATATTGTTATCTTCTCTTCCGGGGGCAGCTGTTACTTCTATCAAAATTGATGGTGTGTTACATGAATTCTCTACTGTTCCTGGCGTAGTTGAAGATGTGGCAGATATTATTTTAAATATTAAATCCTTGGCTTTAAAAGCAGAAATTGACGAACCACAAATTATCGTTATTGATGCAAACGGTCCTGGTGAGGTAACTGCTGCAGATATCATTACTACTGAGTCCGTAGAAATTCTGAATGGCGATTTGCATATTGCTACCTTAGATGATAACAGCCGTTTATATATTGAAATGGTTGTTGAACGCGGTCGTGGTTATGTTTCTTCTGTGAAAAACAAGAAGGAAGATCAGCCAATTGGCACTATTCCAATTGACTCGATTTATACGCCAATTCATAAAGTGAATTTCTATTTAGAAGACACTCGTGTTGGTCAACGTACTGACTACGATAAGTTGACTTTAGAATTGTGGAGCAATGGCAGCATTAAACCAGATGAAGCAGTTAGTTTGGCAGCTCGTATTATGAGTGACCATTTGAAATTGTTTATCGGTTTAACTGATGGCATGGATCATGTTCCAATTATGGTAGAAAAAGAGGAAGAAGAAAAGAACAAGATTTTGGATATGACCATTGAGGAATTAGACTTGTCTGTTCGTTCTTATAACTGCCTGAAACGGGCTGGCATTAATACTGTCTCTGAATTAACTCAGAAGAGTGAAGATGATATGATGAAAGTTCGTAACTTAGGTAAAAAATCCTTAGAAGAAGTTCAACAAAAGATGGAAGCTCTTGGCTTGGGCTTACGTTCTATTGAAGAATAATGTAAATTTGGTGTGAAGGAGGTACCTGAATGAGAAATTTACGTCGTAATAGCGCTCAACGTCGTGCGATGTTAAGAAATATGACCACTTCTGTCCTGAAATACGGTAAAATTGAAACAACCGAGCCAAAGGCTAAAGAAGTAAGAAGAATGGTTGAAAAAATGATTACCTTAGGTAAAGCAGGTAATTTAGCTGCTTATCGTCAAGCTTTAGCTTATCTGACTGAAGAAGATGTAGCTAAAAAGCTGTTTGATGAGATTGCTCCAAAATACGAAGATCGTCAAGGTGGATATACTCGTGTAGTAAAATCCGGTTTCCGTCGTGGTGATGGTACACCAATGGCTATTGTCGAATTAGTATAAGATAAAAAAGGGAGAAGTTGGGGCTTTTTTCCTGACTTCTCCTAATTTTTTTGGAGCGTAGAAGATGATAAAAGTTGATGGATTGACACATATCTTTTATAGTGGTTCTCAAAAAAAAGAAGTCAAAGCGTTAAATAATGTTTCTCTGGAAATTCGTGAAGGAGAACATATTGCTGTGTTAGGGCATAATGGTTGTGGAAAATCAACCTTGGCAAAGCATTTGAATGCTCTTTTGTTACCAACCGAGGGCAAGGTTCAGGTTGACGATGTCGATACAGCAAACGAAGCAGACTTATGGGCGATAAGACAAAAAGTTGGAATGGTTTTTCAAAATCCCGATAATCAACTAGTAGCAACTACTGTCGAAGAAGATGTTGCTTTTGGTTTGGAGAATATCGGTTTAGAGTCAGAACTAATTCGTCAAAGGGTAGACGAAGCTTTGGCTTGCGTTGGAATGACTCAGTTCCGCGATAAAGCACCACATTTATTATCTGGCGGTCAAAAGCAACGTTTGGCTATTGCTGGTGTGATTGCTATGCGTCCTAAATATATTATTTTTGATGAACCGACTGCTATGCTGGACCCTTCTGGACGGCAGGAAGTAATCAGAACTATGCAGCAATTAAATCGTGAAGAGAATATCACGATTGTAAACATTACCCATTTTATGGAGGAAGCTGTATTAGCTGACAGGGTAGTTGTGATGGATGGTGGTCGAATTGTATTGGAGGGTAATCCAAAAGAAGTATTTTCTCAAGTCGATTATCTGAAACAAATGCATTTAGATGTCCCGCCAATTGCTGAATTAGCTGGTTTGTTACATAGTGAAAGACCGGATATTACAACTGACATTTTGACGATTGAGGAAATGGTGGCGAAATTATGTCCTTAACAGTAAATGATGTATGGTATACTTATCAAGAGGGCACGCCGAATGAGAGCAATGCTCTGCAAGGAATAAATTTAACGATTAACAAGGGTGAATTTCTGGGGATTGTAGGTCATACAGGCTCCGGCAAATCCACCCTTATTCAGCATTTGAATGGTTTATTAAAGCCTAGCAAAGGTCAGGTTTTAGTAGATGGTTTAGAATTGCACAGTAAAGAAAATAAAAAAAGTTTGCGAGAAATTCGCATGAAGGTCGGGATAGTTTTTCAATATCCTGAGTACCAATTATTTGAAGAAACTGTGGAAAAAGATATTGCATTTGGCCCGAAAAATCTTGGACTTGAAGAAAAAGAGATTAAACAACGCGTCAAAAAAGCAATGAAGCTGATGAATTTAGACTATCAGGCATTGAAGGATGTTTCACCTTTTGATTTAAGTGGCGGCCAAAAGAGAAAAGTAGCGATTGCTGGTGTTTTGGCAATGGAGCCAGAATATTTAATTTTAGATGAACCGGCAGCAGGTTTGGACCCTAAAGGGCGTGAAGAATTTTTAGAGCTGATTAATCATTTGCATAAAGAAGGCTTAACGGTTATTATGGTTTCGCATAGTATGGATGATATAGCCCGTTATGCACAACGAATGGTGGTCTTGCACCAAGGCAAATTGGTGTTGGAAGGGAAGCCACAGGAAGTATTTACGCATGTGGAAGAATTGGAAAGCATGGGGCTAAGTGTGCCTACGCTGACAAAGCTTTTACATGCTTTAAAAGCAAAAGGGCTTCCTGTCAATACAGAATTGATAGAAATTCAGCAGATTAAAGCCGAAATTCTCCGTGCGCTGCAGGAAAGAAAGGGGGAAGCTCATGCTTAAAGATATTACAATCGGTCAATATCTAGTGGGTAATTCCTTTTTGCATAAGCTTGATCCACGCACAAAGATTATTGGCGTTTTATTATATATGATAGCCTTGTTTACCGTAAATAATTTTATCGGTATGGGAGCAATGATTGTTGTTTCTGCGTTTTTTGTGCTGCTTTCACAAATACCATTAAATTATTTTTTGAAAGGTTTAAAACCTATTGTTTTAATTGTTATGTTGACCGTTGTTTTGCAGATTTTTATGACACCTGGGGAAGTGTTGTGGCAGTGGGGATTTCTGAAAATTACTGATATGGGTTTGCGACAAGCTGGCTTTATGGGGACAAGATTAGTCCTTTTGGTGAGTATTACTTCCATTTTGACCTTGACCACGACTCCTATTGCTTTGACTGATGGGATTGAGAGTTTGTTAAAACCGTTTCAGAAAATTGGTGTACCTGCTCATGAATTGGCAATGATGATGACGATTGCACTGCGTTTTATTCCAACTTTAATTGAAGAAACAGAGAAGATTATGCAGGCACAGGCTGCTCGTGGTGCTGATTTTGAAAGTGGTAATTTGATGGAACGTGGCAAGGCGATGATACCGTTATTGGTGCCGTTATTTTTAAGTGCGTTTAAACGTGCTGACGAATTGGCTATCGCAATGGAAGCTCGCTGCTATCACGGTGGTGAAAATAGAACTCGTTTAAAACCATTGCAATATACAGCAAAAGATAGAGTTGCTTTATTGGCTTTGCTTTTAATGTTAGCTTTAGCTTGGGCGACGAGGATGGTGTAGAATGAATTACTGGGAGACATATAAACGTAATCTGAAAGCGACAATTGAATATGACGGCAGTCATTATTGTGGCTTTCAAGCACAAGTTAACCCGGAAATCATTACTATTCAGGAAACTCTAGAGGAAGCCTTGACTGATTTATGTCGCGAAGATGTGCGCGTTATCAGTGCCGGCAGGACTGATAGTGGTGTGCATGCTTTAGGTCAGGTAATTAATTTCTATACTAATCATCAAATTCCGGTAGAAAAAATTCCTTATGCCCTTAATCAGCGCTTACCTAGGGATATTATTGTGCGCCAAGTTGAGGAAGTGCCTTTAGCTTTTCATGCTAGGAAATATGCGTTGGGTAAGCATTATCAGTATCGCGTTTATAATAATCCTGAACCGACAGCTTTTGGCAATGATTATTTCTATTGGGTACCTTATCCAATGGATGAAAATTTAATCCGTCAAGGGTGCAAGATATTAGAAGGTACACATAATTTCAAGGGATTTTCTGCATCGGGAAGTTCGGTAAAAACTTTTACGCGAACCATTTATTATATCAATTTGCGACGCGAGGGTGATTGGTGGTATTTTGATTTTTACGGCAATGGTTTTCTTTACAATATGGTTAGAATTATTGTAGGGACTCTCGTAGAAATTGGTAAGGGCAGACAGCCTTTATCACTGCTGCAAAGGGTTTTGGATACTCAAGACAGAACTTTGGCAGGGAAAACAGCTCCACCGTCAGGATTATATTTAAAAAATGTATTTTACCCTTGACAACTAGACAATAATAGGATATACTATGTCAGTATCTGTTTGAAGTTGAGTTAGTAAAAGTTCCAGAGCCCCG
Source organism: Peptococcaceae bacterium (assembly GCA_017532485.1). Lineage (GTDB taxonomy): Bacteria > Bacillota > Peptococcia > Peptococcales > Peptococcaceae > RGIG6463. The sequence continues at coordinate 23,977 of JAFXJE010000092.1, forward strand.
GAACTTACTATATAATTCAGAACACAATTATTTAAACACACACGAAAATAAAGTTTGCGATTTAATTAAGGAGGGAATATCATGCGTACCACTTATATGGCAAAACCTACAGAGGTTGAAAGAAAATGGTATGTTGTTGATGCAGCTGGCAAACCACTGGGTAGAGTAGCTTCCCAGGTAGCAGCAATTTTAAGAGGTAAAAACAAACCAACATTTACACCAAATGTTGACTGTGGTGATTATGTAATCATCGTTAACGCTAAAGATGCAGTGTTAACAGGTAAAAAATTAGATCAAAAAGAAATGCGTCGTCATAGTGGTTACCCAGGCGGCTTAAAATGCACAAAATACAGAGATTTAATGGCTACTAAACCAGTATTAGCTATGGAAAGAGCTGTTAAAGGTATGTTACCACACAACCGTTTAGGTAGACAAATGTATAAAAAATTATTCGTATATGCTGGTCCTGAGCACAAACAACAAGCTCAAAAACCAGAAGTTTACGAAATCATTGGTTAAGGAGGAGTATTAAGATGGCAAAAGCAAATGAACAAGTTCAATTCTATGGCACAGGTCGTCGTAAATCCTCTGTTGCCAGAGTAAGACTGGTACCAGGTAACGGCCAGATTATCGTTAACGGTAAAAATTCCGCAGATTATTTCCACAAAAAAACATTAGAAATGATCATCAGACAACCATTAGTTTTAACTGAAACTGAAGGTAGATATGATGTATTAGTAAATGCTCATGGCGGTGGTACAACAGGTCAAGCTGGTGCTGTTCGTTTAGGTATTGCAAGAGCATTATTAAAAGCTGATATCGAATTCCGTCCAGCTTTGAAAAAAGCAGGTTTCTTAACAAGAGACCCTCGTATGAAAGAAAGAAAGAAATACGGCTTAAAAGGCGCAAGAAGAGCTCCACAGTTCTCCAAACGTTAATCAGCCGACCAAGTTATTGGTTTATCAAAGCCCTTCGAGCAATCGAAGGGCTTTTTTGTAAATTAAAGGAAAAAAGGAGGGGATAAAATGGCAGAAAAATTACGTTTGGACAAGCTGCTTGGCAATATGGGCATGGGTACTCGCAAGGAAGTAAAGCAGATGATTAAGGCGGGTATGGTCAAGGTTAACGGCAGCGTAGAGAAAAAAGCGGAGCGTTTGATTTATCCTGCTCAAGATGAAGTGCTTTTGAATAACCAGCCTGTTTGTTACGAAAAGTATATTTATTTGATGATGAATAAACCAGCTGGTTATGTCAGTGCCAATGAGGATAAACGTGACCCTGTGGTCATGGAATTGTTGGAAGAACCCTATAGCAATATGGAGCTTTTTGTGGCTGGTAGATTAGATAAGGATACAGAAGGACTTTTGATTTTAACTAACAATGGTAAATTTGCGCATAATATGCTGGCTCCCAAAAAACATGTACCGAAAACTTATTATGCTAAAATCGCAGGTCGGGTAACAGAAGAAGATAAAGTTATTTTCGCTGAAGGGGTAACTTTAGAAGATGGTTATCAATGTATGCCTGCCGAGCTGTCAATTTTGGTGAGTGATGAGGAGTCCGAAATTCAGTTGATTATTCATGAGGGCAAGTTCCATCAAGTAAAAAGAATGTTTGAGGCTGTTGGAAAGCATGTGACTTATTTACAACGCGTGCAGATAGGTGCGTTGGAGCTGGATAGAAGTTTGGAGGAAGGGGCTGTTAAAATATTGTCAGCTGAAGAACTAGCTTTAATTGGAGCTGATTTAGGAATTTAATTATGGTAGATTATAAAAATTTATGAATAATTTATCAAATATTATGAATTTATGTGTTGCGTTTCGTGGACAAAAGTATTATAATGAGGGACATATTCAGAAAAGAATATGTAAGAAAGAATCCGAGGGGGAAGAAAAATGCGTAAACACATGAAATTAGTATCTATGGTACTATTGGTTGCTATGTGTGTATTCTGCTTAGCAGGATGCGGTGGCAACAAACAACAACAAGAAGCTGCTCCAGCTGCTGGGGAAGCTAAATTAAGTGACACATTGGTATTTGCACAAGGTGCTGAACCACGTGGTTTAGACCCAGCGTTAGTAGATGACGGTGAGTCTGCAAAAGTAATGGCTAACATTTATGAAGGTTTGGTTAAATATGCTCCAGACTCCACAGATATTTTACCTTGCTTAGCTAAAAGCTGGGAAATCAGTGAAGACGGCTTAACTTATACTTTCAAATTACAAGAAGGCGTATTATTCCATGATGGTACACCATTTAATGCTGAAGCAGTTAAATTCAACATTGACCGTCAATTACCACCATTAGTAACTGAAGATATGGGTTATGCTGGTTTCGTATTTGGTTCTGTAGACAATGTTGAAGTTGTAGATGAATATACAGTTAAAATTAACTTAAAGAGCCCATCTACACCATTTATGGCTAACTTAGCAATGGCATTGGGTGCTCCTATCGTTAGCCCAACAGCTTTACAAAACAATGATAATAATGTGAACCAAGCACCATGTGGTACAGGTCCATATAAATTCGTAAGCTGGAGCCCAAGTGAAAATGTCGTTTTAGAAAGAAATGAAAACTACTGGGGTACACCTGCAAAAACACAAAATATCATCTTCAGATTTATCGCTGATAACTCTGCACGTGTAGTTGCTTTAACTAACGGCGAAGTTGATATGATTGATGGTATTGATGCTACTGTAGTTGACCAAATTAAAGCTGGTCAAATGACAGTTGATAACATTGAAGGTATGACAATCAACTACTTAGCTTATAACACACAATCTCCTGTTGTAGCTGACAAAGAAGTTCGTAAAGCATTATCTCAAGCAGTTAATGTACCTGAATTAGTAGCTAGCTTGTATCAAGGTTATGCATCTGAAGCAACAACTATTTTACCAAGCTTTATGCCTGGTTATAGTGCTGAAGTAAAACAAGTTGGTTATGACCCAGAAGCTGCTAAAGCTGTTTTAGAAGCTAAAGGTATTACAGAAATTCATGTAATCACTTATACCAACCCAAGACCTTATAACACAGCAAATGGTCAAACATTGGCAGAAGCTATCCAAGGTTATTGGAGCAAAGTAGGCGTTACTGCTAAAATTGACGCTTATGACTGGTCCACTTATAAAGAAAAAGTAAAAACAGGTGACTATGATGTTTGCTTCTATGGTTGTAACGGTGACAATGGTGACCCAGACAACTTCATGAACTTATTATGTGACCCAGACCCAACAATGAACGTTGCTCGTTACAACAACCCAGAATTCAATGCATTAATTGCTCAAGGTGTTGCTACTGCTAACGGTGAAGAACGTAATGCATTATATGCACAAATGGAAAAAATTGTAGCAGAAGATTGCGTATGGTTACCAATTTCTCATGCTCAAGTATTATCTGCTTACAATCCTTTAGTAGATGGTTACTACTATCATAAAACTGCTGTAGTATTCTTCTCTGAAATGTCTAAACCAGCAAAATAAGTCACTGTTTAGGTTAACTGAATGATGGCTGACGGGAGAACAAGGGCTCTTGTTCTCCCGTATCTTTTATATTTTACATATTAACTTCTGTAAATTTTAGAGAAGTTTTTAAAAATTTTTACTTAAATAGTAAAGGAAGGAAAGGCGAAATGATTCAATACATTATTAAAAGACTTTTGCAAACTATACCTGTATTGATTGGTGTTTCGATTATCGTATTTGCGATTATGCGTGTATTTTCACCAGACCCAGCGCCTATTGTTTTGGGTCAGCACGCAACAATTGAAGCAACAGAAGCATGGCGGGAAGCACATGGTTTAAATGAACCTATTATTCAGCAGTATTTTACTTACATGGGCAATGCTTTACAAGGGGACTTGGGGACATCTTATTATACAAAGCAACCTGTTACCCAAGAAATTTTTTCAAGATTTCCGGCGACTGTAGAATTAGCAATAGCAGCTATTCTTTTTGCCTCTTTCTTTGGTATCTTGATAGGGACAATTTCTGCCGTAAAGAAAAATTCGATTTTCGATAACTTGGGGATGTTACTGGCGTTAATTGGGGTATCTTTACCAATCTTCTGGTTGGGGATTATGATGATTATTTTCTTCTCAGGGACTTTGGGGATTTTACCTTCTGGCGGCCGTTTAAATCCTTTGCTGCAGCCGGATCATGTGACGGGCTTCTATATTATAGATGCGTTGTTGTCCGGTGATATGGCTGCCCTTAAAGATGCAATTCATCATTTGATTTTGCCTGCTGTAGCTTTGGGGATGTATTCTATGGCTATTATTGCGCGAATGACACGTTCTAGTATGTTGGAAACATTAGAACAAGATTACATTCGTACGGCAAGAGCAAAAGGTATTTCTGAGAAAAGTGTTATTATTAAACATGGTTTGCGTAATGCGTTAATTCCTATTGTTACCGTAATCGGTCTGCAATTAGGTTCTTTGCTGGGTGGTGCTGTATTGACAGAAACGGTATTTTCTTGGCCGGGCATAGGCTCTTATACTGTTAACTGTATTTTGAAATCTGACTTCCCAGTTGTTCAAGGTGTTGTATTGTTGATTGCTACCATTTTCGTCTTTATGAATTTGATAGTAGATATTATTTACGCCTTCTTGGATCCACGCATTAAATATTCGAAGAAAGGGGACTAGGTGCATGAGTGAGCAAAATGGACAAGAACAGGTACTGGAAAAACCAGAATCTCAATTAAAAGAAATTTGGTATTCCTTGTGCCGTAATAAAGGTGCACTGATTGCCCTTGGAATTATTGTTTTCTTAATTTTTGTTGCTATCTTCAGAGATTTTCTGATGCCATATGACCCAAATTATTCTGACATGGGTAAGGCTTTCCAACGCCCAAATAGTGAACACTGGTTTGGGACAGACCAATTAGGACGCGACATTTTCTCTCGTATTATTTACGGAACTCGTATTTCTCTTTCCGTAGGTTTAATTGCTGTAACTTTTGCCTTGACCGTAGGTACTGTATTGGGTTCCATTGCCGGTTATTTTGGGGGGAAAGTAGATACAGTAATTATGCGCTGCATGGATATGATGTTGGCAGTGCCATCTATCTTATTAGCAATTACTTTTATGGCTGCTTTAGGTAAAGGTATTGATAAAGCGATTATAGCTATTGGTTTGGTATCTATTCCGGAGTATGCGCGAATAGTTCGTGGTTCGATTTTATCAATTAAAGAGAGTGATTATGTGCAGGCTGCGAAAGTAATCGGGAATAATGATATGACGATTATTTTCAAGCATATTTTACCAAATGTTTTGTCTTCTTTGATTGTCAGAGCGACATTAGGTATTTCCACAGCCGTACTGGATACAGCAGCTTTAGGTTTCTTGGGGTTGGGCGTACAGCCTCCGATTGCCGAGTGGGGTGATATGCTAGGTCGTGCGAGAGGCTTTATTTTCTCTGCACCATATACCTTAATTTTCCCTGGTATGGCTATTTCCTTAACTGTACTTGCCTTTAATATGCTTGGTGACGGTTTGCGTGATGCACTGGATCCAAAATCAAGAAATAAGTAAGGGGTGTGCATGATGTTAGAAGTTAAAAACCTTACCACAGAATTTAAACAAAAAAAAGGCACAGTTCGTGCAGTAAATAATGTAAGTTTTTCCGTTGCACCAGGCGAAATTTTGGCTATTGTAGGCGAGTCTGGTTCCGGTAAAAGTGTTACCTCTTTATCTATCATGGGGTTAACACCTGGTAAAGTGTCAGGGGAAATTTTATTCCATGGAGAAGATTTGAGAAAAAAAAGTGTTAAAGAAATGCAGGATATTCGCGGGGATAAAATCTCAATGATTTTCCAAGAACCAATGACTTCCTTAAACCCTGTGCATCGAATTAAAGACCAACTTTGTGAGACCATTATTCGTCACATGGATTTATCAAAAGAAGATGCCTTAAAAAGAGCCATTGAAATGCTGACTTTAGTAGGTATTCCTTCGCCTGAAAAACGGATTAATGATTATCCACATCAAATGAGTGGTGGTATGCGACAAAGGGTTATGATTGCGATGGCTTTGTCTTGCCATCCAGAATTGCTGATTGCCGATGAGCCAACTACAGCTTTAGACGTAACAATTCAGGCGCAAATCATGGAGTTAATTTACCAGCTGCGTGAAAAATTAAATATGGGTGTAATTTTGATTACCCATGATTTAGGTGTTGTAGCTGAATCTGCGGATCGCGTTATTGTAATGTACTGTGGTCGTGTCTTAGAAGAGGCTTCGGTTGTAGATTTATTTGCTAATCCAAAACATCCATATACAAAAGGTTTATTGGCATCAATTCCTCGTATTGATGACCAACAGGAACGTTTATATATGATTAGAGGTATGGTTCCAAATTTGGCTGATATGCCTGCTGGCTGCAGTTTCTCTGACCGTTGTGATTTTTGTATGGATAAATGCCGTCAAAAAATGCCTAAGTTAAAAGAAGTGGATGGTCGTGCGGTGCGTTGCTTCTTGTACCATGATGAAGAGGAGGAGACTGAATAATGGCTGAAGTATTAGTAGAAGTCAAAAATCTGTCTAAGCACTTTGCAGCAGAAACAGATTTTTTAGGCAGACCTACCTCTGTGTTAAAAGCTGTAGATAATTTATCTTTAACTATCTACAAACAAGAAGCGTTAGGTTTAGTAGGTGAATCCGGCTGTGGTAAGACAACAGTAGGTAAATTGATTACTAATCTTTATCAACCTACTAACGGGACTATTTTGTTTGAGGGTAAAGATTTGACCAAATTATCTGCGAAGGAACGTCGCAGCTATGCAAGAGATATTCAATTGATTTTCCAAGACCCATATGCCTCTTTAAATCCACGAATGACAGTGGGTGATATTATTGCAGAGCCAATTAAGATTAATAAATTGCTGCCTGCTAATAAAGTCGAAGAGCGAGTTAATTATTTATTAAATTGTGTTGGTTTGGCTAATCATCACCGAAATCGCTATCCACATGAATTTTCTGGTGGTCAACGTCAGCGTGTAGGTATTGCTCGTGCCTTGGCAGTAGAGCCTAAACTGATTGTTTGCGATGAACCGGTATCTGCCTTGGACGTATCAATTCAAGCACAAGTTTTGAATTTGTTGGATGATTTAAAAGATGAATTTGGTTTGACTTATTTATTTATTGCTCATGGTTTGAATGTTGTAAAACATATCAGTGACCGTGTAGGGGTAATGTATCTTGGACAGTTAGTGGAATTGGCTGATAAAGAAGAATTGTATCAGAATCCAATGCATCCATATACAAAAGCTTTGTTGTCGGCAATTCCTAATATTGACCCGACAGTGAAGAAACAAAGAATTATTTTGTCTGGTGATGTACCAAGTCCAATTGACCCACCTGATTATTGTCACTTCTGTGGGCGTTGCTATCAAAAGAAAGATAATTGTGATGCTTTAGCAAGTCCACAATTAAAAGAAGTAAAACCAGGTCATTTTGTAGCTTGTCATTTATATGAATAAAAAATATGGTTGGGACGATATTGTCCCAACCATATTTTTTATTATTTAGTTTTTATTTAAGCTTTTTTCTTTACGACAAATTTATCAAAGGTTGCCAGTAAACTTGGCAGAACGAAGAGGATTAAAACAACTGCTGATAAGGTACCAAGTGAGATAACCTTGCAAATTTGACCGATAATAGGTTCTGGACTAAAGAAACCTAAGACACCAGTAACAACTATGATAATGGAGCCGGAAGTCATAATTGTATGAATGGAACCATGATAAGCTGTTGACAAGGCTTCTAAAATGCTGGAACCTTTTCTACGGAATTCTTGGTAGTAGCTAGTGTAAAGAATACCGTAGTCGATAGTAGCCCCCATTAAAATACATTGAACGATTAATAAAGCTAGGTAGTAAATGCTATAACCTAATAAACCACTGACAGTGACAGTAACAAAGACACCACATTGAACTATTAAAACCAGAATTGTTGGAATTGCTAAGGAACGGAAAGTTAGAGCTACAACTAAGAAGATAGAAATAGCTGTCAGTAAAGTAATAGTTAACAATTCTTTGTCAAAGCTGTTTTCCATTTCGTAATTCATAACAGAACTACCAATGAGGTAAGCCTCATGCTCAAAATTGTCAGATGTATGAGCGAGTAAGTTCGCAATGAACTCATTAGTTTCTGGAGACTCAGCTGGTAATGATGTATCCAGCATTAATAATGTGTAATTGTCACCACTTAATTGCTTGCGTTCTGTTTGGAATTCATCGTTCATTTCTAAAATATCAGTACGCATTTCATCATCTAAAACATCTTGATATTTAGGGTTGTTTAATAAATCGTTAGTTAAATAATCGACCAAAGCTTCTAAAGTAATAGTCCATTCGGGATTGCTTTGGGTTAAGCTGGCACGATAGAGATAAAGCAAAGATAGAGAATTTTCGTTTAAAGATGTTTCATTTCCAGTATCTAAGCTTTGTAAGAACGCTGTCATTTCTGCTGCAGGGTAATATTTTTGAGAAACAACGGCATCAATAATTTTTTTGGCAGTTTTCAAATCATCAGTTTGGTCTGCAGCAAATTGGTCAGCATAATCAGCGTTAGTTAAAACATCTGCTAATAAGAAATCAACAAAGTTTTGGACAGATACTTGCCAAGCAGCAGTATTGCCTAATTTGCTTTGGCGTAATAAGTAGAGCTGCTCCATATCTTGGGCAGATTGGTTCATGAAATCAGCCATTTCTTGGGCTGTGTAAATTTTATCAGCTAATGCACTGTCAATAATATCCTGAGCTTGAGCTAGGTTGGCTAAAGTGTTCTCGTCAAGCATTGTTTTGACTTGTTCATTAGCCAGCAAGAAATTTGTCATCTCTTGTACGGAAAGCAGAACAGGCTCAGCTGGTTGAGTTGGCGCAGGAGCTGCAGCAGGTGGTGTGGTTTGCATAGCACCAAGCATAGCTAATTGTTCCGGAGTAAGATTTTGCAACATGGATGGGTCCACATTCTGCAATAGAGCAGGGTCAATATTTTGCAGCATAGACGGGTCGACATTTGGCATCGCTGTACTAGCAGCTGTATCAGTAGTCGGAGGCGTTACAGTCCCCATTTCTGCCATTTGGTAAAATTGATAAACTTGCTCAACTTGAGCTGTCTCCATCCCTAAAAGCTCAGCCATTTCAACGGCAGGAAGTGGTCTCGTTACAGCTTCTTTATCGGTGAAGGTTTGCAAGGTGCTTAATTGTTCAGCCATTTCAGCATCAAGCAGCGAGCTGTAAGTTTCGTCAGTCAGGACATTTTCATTCAAGAAAGATGTAAACTGAGCCAAAGTCATTTCGCCCAATTCTACCCCACCATGCTCACTGTAATAAAGAACTAATAATTGCTGGACGTCATCTTTAGCGAGATCAAAAAACTCTGCTAATCCAGCGATAGAGAGAGGACGGGATAATTTATCAGCATCAGTGAAGCGTTGGATTTCATCAATATATTCGAGAAAATCATCATCAAGATGCTCACTGAACAAATCATTAGTAGCGACTTCTTCTGCTAAGAAAGTTAAGAATTGACTCATGGTTGCATTAGGAACATCACTATCTGCTGTATGGTAGTCATAATAAAGCAGATTAAGTAATTCATCATCTAAAACCATTTCTGTATCCATATCAGCTAGAAAATCTGATAATTCATCTTGCTGGTATGGCTTGCCTAAAGTAGTTGCATAACCTACTACTTCATTAACCATAGGGTCATCTTCCAATTGAGCTACTAGTTTGCTAGCTTTGTCTTCATCTTCATTATGGTAAAGCATAACGATAGGATTATTGGTAGGAAATATTTCAGCGATAGGGTCTTTACGGTCTAAAGAATAGGAAACAGTAGCAATATTCTGACCAAAATAACTGCCTACAAAAAGGAAAACAAAAAGTACAGCTACTACATATTTAAACTTGTTGCTGAATTTAGCTACAGCACCCATAGGAATGTGCAGTGCCATTTTTTCTGTGCGCATGATGGCATCATGGAAAGTTAAAATTAAACCTGGTAAAACAGTCAAAACACACAATAAACTGAGGGCTACACCTTTGGCTAAAACGAGGCCTAAATCAAAGCCGATTTTAAAGCTCATAAAAACTAACATTAAAAGACCGATGAAAGTTGTCATAGAACTACTGGTAATCGAAGAAAACGCATTAACAACGGCAGATTTCATAGCATCTTCTCGTGTAGGATGTTCCGATAATTCTTGACGATAACGATTCATTAAAATGATGGAGTAGTCCATAGATAAAACTAATTGCAAAATTGCGGCAATAGCAAAAGTAACATTAGAAATGCTGCCTAGGAAAATGTTAGTCCCCATATTGATAGCTACGGCAAAAGCAATAGTAATTAGGAATAAAATCGGTTCTACCCAAGAATAAGACATGAAAAATAGAATAAATAACAGAAGTGATAACGCACCAGCAATGATAGGGAGGGTTAAAATAGCCGTATCGGAGTTGGTGTTGTCATTTTTGATTTCGATTGAATAATCTTCAAATTCAGCAGCGACAGCTTGTTGGATAGCTTTTTCTTCTTTTGAATTATAATCATAGGAAGTGCTGATGATAAATAATTTATGTTCGCCAATATTATAATCAGAAGAGTCAGCTTCGTAAGCTACTTCGTCTACATAATCAAGAGCTTCCAAGCGATTGAGGATATCCGTAGTTTCTTCTTGCTCGATGCCGGTAAACATAACTCGGATAGTTTTCGGAATAGTCGTATCCGGAAATTCCTCAGCCATTAAATCGGAACCTATTTTCATAGAAGAATCGTCCGGCAAATATTTAGACATATCAGTGTTAATCGGTACCTTTAACATTAAAAAGGCGCAGATTAAAGTTATGATGGTCATAATGACAAAAACAGATTTACGATTTTTGATAATAAAATCGGATATTTTATATTTCATGATTAAGCCTCCTAAACTGAAAAATCATCTCTTATCCTGTATAGGACAATTATAATGCAATTCAAAATAGGAAAACAAGTACTTTAGATGTAAAGAAATTGTAAAAAAATCCATTCGACAAAAAAGAAAAAAAGTTAAAAAAACTTTGAAAAAAGTTAAAAATAAGTGTTGACAAAAGAAAAGAATGATGATATTCTAATATAGCTGTCGCGAGACGGCGGCTCTTTGAAAATTAAACAGTTGAAAACGAACAAAACCAAATGATTTATTAAGCATC
>JAFXJE010000093.1 GCA_017532485.1 Peptococcaceae bacterium
AAGTAGTGAATAACATAATCAGGTTTGATGTCATTTTTGGCTTCAAGATTAGTTGGATTGAACCAACAAGTAGCAATACCTGCTTGTTGTCCACCTTTAATATCAGAATAAAGAGAGTCACCTATGATTAATGTTTTAGCACGGTCAAAATCTGGAATTTGGCTGAAGCAATAATCAAAAAAGATAGGTGATGGTTTCGGTTCGCCTGCGTTTTCTGAGACAAAAGTAGCTTGGAAATATGAGGCGAGACCTGACCCGTCAATGCGTTGGAATTGTGTGCTGGCAATGCCGTTAGTTGCGAAATATAAGCGACAATGTTTTGACAGTATAGCACAAATTTCCTTGGCACCCGGAATAGTAAAATAACCACAAGCTAGATTGTTTAAATACTCATCGTTAAATAAACGACCATCGTAATTAATACCAACTTCAGCAAAAAGACGAGTAAAACGCTGATTAGTTATTTCTTCCTTAGCAATCAAACCATTTTCGAAGTCATTCCAAAGTTGTTTGTTGATAATGCCGTAGCGTTCTTCTATTTCCGGTGTAAGTAAAAAATCATGTTCGGCAAATGTTTTTTGCAATGCCACTTTTTCAGTTTGAACGAAATCCAACAAAGTACCATCAGCATCAAACAAAATGATTTCATACTTTGCCATTATTTAAGCCTCATTTGTTTGATAACCGTTAAAGGAAGCGATATCTTTGATTTCTTTGCGCATTTTTGTACGCAGAACATCGGAACTAGGATAACCTAAAGCAACAATTACGCGTAATTTGCGTTCGGCAGGAATTTGTAACAATTCTTTTACTTTGTCATTATCAAAAGCACCCATAATGCAAGTACCTAAACCAAGTTCGGCAGCTTGTAAGCAAAAATGTTCAGTAGCAGCACCTAAGTCATAATAAGCCCAAGTATCGCTAGGAATTTTATCATTGAATAATTTTGCTTGTTCTTCAACGACAGCCACAAAAACAGGTGCAGTTTCAGCGAATTTGTTGATACCTGCAGGATTATTAGCAATAGCAGCTGCTACTTGTGCACGTAAGGCAGGTTCATCAACAACAACAAATTTCCATGGTTGAGAGTTACAAGCAGAAGGAGCTAAACGAGCAGCTTCTAAACAAGTTAAAATATCTTCGCGTTTTACAGGCTGGTCTTGATAGGCACGGTCACTTTGGCGTTTTCCGGCTAAAGTTAAAAAATCCATAAAAGCACCCCTTTTCAAATTGGAAAGATAATATTTTTGAGAAAAAAAGAGACTGGGACAAAAGTTCCAGCCTCAAAAAAACTAGTTATTTTTGCAAACTTGGTTGCCAACAGTGCAAGATGTTTTGCAAGCGGATTGGCAAGAAGTTTGACATTCGCCGCAACCACCTTTTTTTACAGTGTTTTGTAAATTCTGAGTGCTGATTGTTTTAATGTGAGCCATGATAATTCCCTCCTTTGCACATCTTAGAATGTTATAATTATAACATGCACAAGGTAGAGAAACAACAATTTTTTCTCGCTAAAGAAGATAAGTAGAGAAACTAGAATAATTTTTGCAAATAAACAAAAAATATTCAAAAAAATCGTTGACAATTCATATTATATGCTGTAATATATATAAATGTGACTGGCAGGAAGAAGTCACATTTACTGAGAGCCATTAGCTCAGTCGGCAGAGCACCTGACTTTTAATCAGGGTGTCCCGCGTTCGAGTCGCGGATGGCTCACTTTTTTTGGCCTGTTGGAGAAGGGGCTTAACTCACCAGCCTTTCACGCTGGCATTCAGGGGTTCGAATCCCCTACAGGTCATTAATATGGCGCAGTAGTTCAGCTGGTTAGAATGCCAGCCTGTCACGCTGGAGGTCGAGGGTTCGAGCCCCTTCTGCGTCGTATTTGCCTCGATAGCTC
>JAFXJE010000094.1 GCA_017532485.1 Peptococcaceae bacterium
AGATTTGCTGAAAAAAATCCTGACTTAGTTCGGGAAATAGCAGCAAATGGTCATGAAATAGGTAATCATGGCTACAGTCACCCACATCCGGATAAGTTAAGTGTGGAGCAAAATCAAGAAGAAATACAAAAAACAGAAAAGATTTTACGAGAAATTGGAGTGGAAACAGCACTTTTATTTGCCCCACCTTATGGTGAATTTGGGACTAACTGCTTACAAGGTGCAGAAAATTGTCATTATCAAACTATTATGTGGAGCAGAGACACTATAGATTGGCAAGAACCAGCGCCTGACCAAGCAACACTGGTAGAAAGAATAGCAGGCAAACCTTTGGAAAATGGGATGATTATGCTGATGCATCCTAAAAAACATACACTTGAAGCATTGCCGGAAATAATAAATGCTATCAAGGCACAAGGATTTTCTTGTCAGAAGGTTTCCGAAGTTTTATGAATAAAAAAAAGAAGATAATAATTTTTCTTTCGATATTAGTAATTTCTTTTCAGATATCTGTCTATCCGGCATGGGCAGATTCAGATGTACCGGAAATATCTGCAGAAGCCGCTGTTGTTATGGATTTGCATACAGGTGAAATATTATATCAAAAATCAGCTTTTGAAAAACGACCTCCAGCAAGCTTGACTAAAGTAATGACGGCGTATTTAGCTTTAAAGCTTGGTGATTTACAAGAAACAGCACTTATTTCTCCTTATGCAGCAGCAACTGGTGAGTCAACCTTAAATCTTAAAGCCGGCGAAAAAATTACTTTGGAAAATTTGCTTTATGGTGCTTTGCTGCGTTCGGCTAATGATAGCTGCGTAGCGATTGCTGAATTAATTGCTGGTGACGAAGAACGATTTATTGAAATGATGAATTTGCAGGGAAAGGTATTAGGCTGTAAAAATACGCAGTTTTGTAATACCAATGGTCTGCCTGATGCAGCTCATTATTCATCGGCATATGACTTGGCTTTGATTACACGAGCAGCTATGCAGGAAGAAAAATTTCGTTATATTGTTCGGCAAAAAGAAAAAATAATTGCTTGGGAGAGCGAACGAAGACAAAAGGTGAATAATACCAATCGTTTGCTGGTAGAATATCCAGGTGCTATTGGTGTAAAAACAGGAACAACGAATGCTGCTGGGCAATGTTTGATTGCTGCGGCAAATTTTGAAGAACAAGAAGTAGTAGTCGTAATATTAAAAAGTAAAAATCGTTTTGCTGATGGGAAAATATTATTGGATTATGGTCTAAAACAAAAAGATGTAGAAACAGGGGGAAATTATGCAAACCTTGAAATATCAAATTACTGAATTAGCAAATGGGATTCGTGTTATAACTGAAACTGTCAGCCATATTCAGTTTATGTCAATGGGCGTTTGGGTTGGTGTTGGTTCTCGTTATGAGGAACCGCAGGAAAATGGCATTACTCATTTTATTGAACATATGTTGTTTAAAGGTACAGAGCGACGTACAGCAGAAGATATTTCTACTGCTGTTGATGCTGTAGGTGGACAAATTAATGCTTTTACCAGTAAAGAAACTACCTGCTATTATATTAAAACTTTGATTGAAGATTTTCCGTTGGCAGTAGATATTTTGTCTGATATGCTTTTACATAGCAAATTAGATGAAGAAGAACTGCGTAAAGAACGTGAAGTTATTATTGAAGAAATTAAAATGTATGAAGATGCTGCTGATGAATATGTGCAGGAATTATTATCTGCTCATATGTGGCAGGAACATTCTTTAGGCAGAAGTATTTTAGGGACAGAAGAGACCTTAGCTACCTTTACTCACGATACCTTGGCTGATTATATGCAACGTCATTATACTGGTAAAAATATGGTCATCTCTGTGGTAGGCAATCTTACTCACGAAGAAGTAGTGGCAGCTGTGCAAAAATATTTTGGGGAAGTGCCTGCTGGTGAAAAAAATCAATATGCTGTTGCTCCAATTATGGGCAATGGGGAATTTTGTCACCAAAAAGACATTGGTCAATGCCAAATTTGCTTCGCGACGAAAGGTGTGGCTAAATCAGACCCAGCGATTTATCCTATGAGTATTTTAAATACTTATTTAGGTGGTGGGATGAGTTCTCGTTTGGTCAAAACTATTCGCGAGGAATTAGGTTTAGCTTATTCTGTTTACAGCTATCATGGGGCATATTTAGATGCTGGTGCTTTTGTAGTTAATGCAGGGACAAGACCAGAAAATTGTCAGCAAGTTATTGATTTAATTCGTGAGGAAATTGAAAAAGTAGCTAAGGAAGGAATTAGTGAGGAAGCTTTGGCAAAAACTTTCCAACAATTAAAAGGTAATATGTTTATGAGTTTAGAAACAGTCAACAGTCGGATGAATAAGTTGGGACGAGGTCTGTTGCTATATGATCGGATAATTACGCCGGAAGAAGATGTAGAAAAGCTGAGCAAAGTGACAGTCCAAGATGTACAGCAAATTGCTCAGCAAATGTTTAAAGAAGATAATTATCTATTGACGGTATTAGGGCCAGTAGAGGATGTTCATTTTTGATTGTTTTGCATAAAACTGTTTAAAATATTTTTGATTAAAGGATTATCCAGCAGCTGCTGCATATCTTCAGGACTAGGTACATTAGGTGCTTGAGTCACTTGAGGAACAGGAGCTGCTTTTTCTTGTTCTACGAGAGGAAGAGGTTGGTTGTTGCTTTTATTTTGTACCGTGGCTAGATAGGTGGTCAATAAAGGCAGTAGATTTTCGACAGAGTTGAGTAAATGGTTGAGGTCGATAGTAATACTCTGAATACTGTTGCAAAATTCTCGAAGGGAAGTACAGCCGTTGGAAATCATGTTTGGTGCTTCACTTAGGCGAAATTTAGGTGTGGGATTATTTTGCCGCCGCTGACAACTGGTGGGAGTATTCGTATTTATAGAGTAAGTTTTAGTTTGGGTTACATCCAAAGCGGGAACTTGACGCATTCTGGACATAAAAACGCCTCCTTAATATTCTTATCACAAAGAACTGCTAATATAGAATATGCAGCAGAACTGCTAAAGGTGAATTATAACTTGTAAATTAAAAATTGATTAGTTAAAATAATTATAAATTAAGCATATGTAACAATAAACAAGGGTGTGGTGTTTATGCGGTTTGAACAATTAAGATGTTTGCAGGAAATAGCCAAGACAGGTTCTATTACCAGTGCTGCCAAAAATTTATTTATCAGCCAGCAGGCTGTAAGTGCCAGCGTAAAACATTTGGAAGAGGAAATGGGCGTACAGTTGATGATTCGCAGTCAAACCGGGGTTGCGTTTACCGAGGAAGGAAAAGCAACAGTAGTTTTTGCTCAAAAGATGCTGGAGGAACAGAACGTTTTTTTTCAAGATATTAAGTATTTGCAAAAAAATAAATTAAACTTAGATACTTTGCAAATTAACATAGGTTCTACTTCGTCTATTGTTAATGGAGTGCTGCCCAAAGTTTTAGCTGATTTGAATTTGCAAAAACAAAAAGTGTCTGTTCAGATTTCTCAGACTGACCATGCTGAAGAAGTAATGAGCAAAATAAAAGACGGAAGTTATGATTTAGGTTTAATCAGTTTAAATGAGGGAAGACTAGAGCAATTATGTCAAACTTACGATTTGGAGTATGAAATATTATTGCGTGATGAAATATTAGGGGTAATGCCGCGTCGGATAGCTAACTTTGAGAAACGTGCTATTATAGCTAAAGATTATGAAATGTACCCGAAAGCATTGTGCAATATAGAACCATTGCCGGAATATGTGAATGATTTGGAATATATGTCTATTTCTACAGATATTAATTTTTATTTGCAGTTGCTAAATGAAGTTGATGTAATAGTTATGATGCCTTCTGTTAGTGCCAAACAATTTTTTAAAGCAAAGCCTTATGCTATTTTGCCTTTAGAGGCGGAGCCAGTTTCGCTTATTCATGTAGTTGTTTATCCGCGTACGATTAGTAAGGAATTATGGAAAATCATAACAATGATTAGACAAATGATGTTAGAAATTGTTTGAAAAAGAATAGGGAGATTAAGGCAGCTTGTGTCTGCTTTAATCTCTTTTTTTGTTGCGTAAAAATAAATTTTAAAGCCACAATTAAAATTTGTGGCATTGCTAAAGAAACAGAAAAGCGCTGTTTTTCACAATCTTTAAAACAACTTATAATAGTTATTAGAAAAACAGAGAAAGATTATAAATTTTCTTTGCAAGAAAAAATGAAAGAGAGGATGATTTGGAAATGTTAAGAAGGAAAGGCTTAACAGACAAAGTAATTGTTTTAGGTATCGACGGTATGGACCCTCGTTTCTCTAAAGCAATGGTAGATGAAGGCAAAATGCCTAACTTGAAAAAATTAATTGATATGGGTGCTGCTCGTGAAGACTTAATGTTATTAGGCGGCATGCCAACTATCACCCCTCCAATGTGGGCTACTTTAGCAACTGGCTGCTATCCAATGACCCATGGTATTGTAGACTATGCTATTCCAGTTCCTGGTGAACCAGATATGCGCATGGAAGCTTTCTTATCTCCATTCTGCAAAGCTGAACAATTATGGAATGTAACAGCAGAAGCTGGTAAGAAAACATTAGTATTCCACTGGCCAGGTGGTGCTTGGCCTCCAAGCTCTGACAGTGAAAACTTATATGTAGTAGATGGTACTTCTCCAGGTGCTATGGGTAATAGTACCCATAAACGCGATGAAGAACGCGTAATTATTGCTACTACTAAATGTCAGCACGGTGGATGTGTGCCTTACGGTGCCAAAAACAGCCATGTAGACTGTGATATTACAGAAGTACCAATGCCGGTATTGCATTTTGCACCACCGCAGCCAAATGACCCTCGTGTAGAAGAATTGGCAGAAAAATTCCGTGACATGGGTACTGTATTCCAAGATTATGACCCAATTGGTCCTAGTACAATTCGTAACAATGTATTTTGGAATGACTACAATATGTTCCATTTAGCTGACTGGCCAACCTTCTTGTCCTTATCTCCAATTACTGAGCCGGAAGGCTGGGCAAATGCTCCTGAAGGTGCTAAAGAGTTTACAATTTACTATGGCTGGGGTAACAAATTCCCTCGTCCAGCATTAATCTTGAAAAATGCTGAAGGTAAATATGATAAAGTAGCAATCTATGCTTCTAAAGATGCTGTTGAACCATTATCCGTATTGGAAAATGATGTTTATACACCAAACTGTCCTGATACAATGCCAAATAAAAAAGGTGTTTGTAATGTAGTTCGGAATATGCGTGTATTAGAAATTGCTGAAGATGGTACTTATGTACGCATGTGGGCTAGTAATGCCAGTGATGCTGATAACAGCGACTGTTGGTATCCAAGATGGACTTTTGATAAAATCAAAGCTGCTTGCGGTCCGCCAAGTGCATCATCCATGTCCGCTTGTCAAGATTATGACTTAATTATCAAATGCTCTGGTGAACAATGGAACCAATGTGCTCAATGGCAAGCTGATGCTATGATTTATATGATGGAGAATGAAGGCGTTGAAGTAGTATTCAGTCATTTCCATGGTCCAGACTTAGCAGGTCACAGCTATATGAAATATTTGAAAAATCGTGACACTTCTCAACATGATGAAAGCGTAATTCGTGAATGGCATACCAATACTTACAGATGGACAGACGATTACATCGGTCGTTTCTTACCATATATTGATAAAGGCTGGACAATCTTATTAGTATCTGACCATGCTCTAATTTGCCCAGAAGCTGAACCAAATTATATCTGCGATAACAGTGGTGTAAATATCGGTGTTATGAAAGAATTAGGCTTCACCGTACTAAAAAAAGATGAAAACGGCAATGAAATCAACGAAATCGACTGGAGCAAAACAGTAGCTGTTCAAAGTGCTACTAACACAATTCACTTGAACTTAAAAGGTCGTGACCGTTATGGTATTGTTGACCCAGCAGATAAATATGAAATCGAAGAACAAATTATTACCGCATTATATGGCTATAAAGATAAGAAAACAGGCAAACGTATCGTAGCATTAGCATTACATGAAAAAGATGCTGTATTGTTAGGTATGTCCGGCGGCGATATCATGATGATGATTCATGAAGATTACAACTTCGACCACGGTGAATCTTTATCCACAGCTTGCGGTCATAACGATACATCCGTATCCCCAATCTTCGTAGCAGCAGGTCCTGGTATTAAACCTGGTCATAAGATTAAAGGCTATGTAAGAGAAGTAGACGTAGCTCCAACAGCAGCAGTGTTGTTAGGTGTAGATATTCCTGCTGATTGTGAGGGTGCTCCTGCTTACCAAATTTTCACTGAACGCATATAAGCTTGTTAATTTTGCTTCGGTGCTTGGCATTTTGTCAGGCACCGAGGGGGAATTTGTTTTTGCAATTTATCTCTACTATATTTATTGTATTTTAGGAGGTTTCATCATGGGTGAAACAAAGAAAATTAGTATTATTCATTATATTGTTGTAGCAGCATTTTGCTTTTTATTCCGTTTTGTACCTGGTTTTGCAGGTATCACATCTTATGGGATGGGTATTTTAGGTTGCTTTATCGGTGCTATTTATGGTTGGATGACTATAGGTATGTTCTGGCCAAGTATTATTGCTTTAACCGGTATGGGTTTAAGTATTGGGATTAATAATGTTTTAGTTGCCAGCTTTGGTAATGTTGCTGTTATCGGTTTGATGGTATGTATGCCTGTTATCGGCGTTTGTCAAGAAACAGGTGCTTTTAACTGGTTGATTGACAAATTATTAACCAGCAAAGCTATGCAAGGCAAAGGTTGGTTAACCGTTTGGATTATTTTATTAGCAGCGTTCTTCTTGGGCTTTACTAATCCAATTATCATGTGTCTTGTTTTCTGTGGTTTTATTACAACTATTTGCAAACAAGTTGGGATTGAAAAAAATGAAAAAGCACCTATTTTCATTTATTTAGGTGTAGCTTATGCTTGTATGATGGGGCAAATTTTATTCCCATTTATGGGGACAGGGTTAACTTTAGTTATGGCCTATAATGCTATGTTCCCAGGCTTCCCATTAGACTTTATGGCTTATTTAGCATTTATTTTACCAATGTCTGTAATTATGGTCACAGTTTATGTATTATTATGTAAATTTGTTTTCCGTGTAGATGTATCTAAAATTGCTAACTTCAAGCCTGAAGGCACAGTAGCAAAAATCACTCGTGAACAAATCATTGCTTTTGGAATTTTCATTGTATTTATCGTAAGTATGGCTATGACTTCCTTGCCTTTAGGTGCAGTTTCTGCTTTCTTAAATAAATTCGGTCTGATTGGGATTTCTTTCGTATTGATGGCTGTATTGGAATTATTGAAAAAATCTGACGGAACACCTTTAATGGATGTAGAAGGTAGTTTGCGTGGCTCCTCTTGGGGTCAAATTTTAATGGTAGGTTTCATTATGGTTATTGCAACTTATATGAATACACCAGAAACAGGTATTGCGGCTGCCATGGCAAAATTATTAACTCCATTTACAACTTTACCGCCATTGGTATTTATTGTTGTAGCTTTAGCTATTGCTGTAGTTTTAACTAACGTAGCTAACAATATGATTGTTATCGTATTAGTAATGCCATTTATGTTTAACTTCTCTCAAGTTATCGGTATGGCACCAACAGGCATGATTGCTCTGTTGTTTATGATGGCTCAATTAGCTTTAGCTACTCCTGCAGCATCTCCTGTAGCAGCTGTAGCGATGGGTAATGAAATGGCTGATCCAAAAGAAATGACAAAAGCAGCTTTGAAAATTCTTCCTATCTGCTTTGTTTTTGCTATCGGTATTGGTTGGCCATTATCAGGCATTATTTTCTAAAGACAATAAATAAACTCCTTTCAAAAATGACACACTAGAACAGAGAAAGTCGGTAACTTTAGTTATCGGCTTTTTCTGTTTTTATAAAAAATTCTGAAAAAGGTGTTGACAAATGAAAAGAAAGATAGTAATATGAACAAGCTGTCTCGTTGGACAACACTTTGAATTAGCGAAAAGAAAAAAAGTTAAAAAAACTTTGAAAAAAGTTAAAAATAAGTGTTGACAAAAAGGAAGAATGATGATATTCTAATATAGCTGTCGCGAGACGGCGGCTCTTTGAAAATTAAACAGTTGAAAACGAACAAAACCAAATGATTTATTAAGCATC
>JAFXJE010000095.1 GCA_017532485.1 Peptococcaceae bacterium
AGATGCAGTCTGCTCTTGAGCTGTAGCTGCAATTTGTCCAACCATCATACTAACCTCTTGAGCATGATCTGCAACACTCTGCAGTTTTGCAGCAGAATTTCCTACCAATTCCGCACCTTTAGTTACTGCAGCCATAGAAGCTTCGATAAGTTCTGCTGTACTCTTAGAAGCTTCTGCTGATTGTGCCGCTAAGGAACGAACTTCATCAGCTACTACGGCAAAGCCTTTACCAGCAGAACCGGCACGAGCCGCTTCAACTGCGGCATTTAAGGCTAGAATATTTGTTTGGAAAGCAATATCTTCAATAGTTTTAATAATTTTACCAATTTCCTCAGAAGTCTGGCTGATGTTATCCATAGCAGCTACCAACTCTTGCATTTCTTGGTTACATTCAGCAGTCAAACGACCTGCTTCCATAGCTTTCTCATTAGCATTAGCTGCATATTGACCTGCTTGAGCTACTTGATTATTAATATCATTAACCATAGCTGCCAATTCTTCAGTAGAAGATGCCTGCTCTGTTGCACCCTGGGATAACGCCTGTGCACCAAAAGAAACTTGTTCCGAACCAGCATCTACTTGGTCTGCTGACAGACGAATTGTTTCTAAGGAATGGCTTAATAAGTTAACGGTATTTTCCATTTCATCTTTAATCTTACGGAAATCGCCATCAAAACTATTTTGGAAAGCCAACCGCAAATTGCCATTGCCCATTTCATGCAGTAAAGAAGCTATTTCATCAATATAGACAATATACATCCGCAAACGTTCTACCAAAGCTGTAATACTATTTGCCAACTGACCAACTTCATCATTAGATTTAGCATTAACTTCCACATCTAAATTGCCTTCTGCCAATTGAGTGGCTACACCATTCAAAGCACGAACAGGACGAACAATTGTTGTAGCAATGATGATTGTTACTACTAACAGTAATAACCCACAGAAAACAAAACTGGAAACAACAATTGTGGTCATTGTAGTCGCTTCTTGAACATATTCTTCCGAAGTCATACAACCTAATATACGCCATTCGATATCATCCAAATATTCTACTGCACCACAATATTCTGTATCGTTGCAACTATAAAGCATAGCTTCTGCCGAATCTAGATTAACAAGAACTTGATTCATATTGTCACTGTAGTTTACATCCTCTAAGGTACTCATAATTAAATCAGCATTAGGATGATATAAGATATTGCCGTCACAGTCATATACTGTTAAGTAACCTTCTTCACCAATTACAATAGAACTAACTTCCTCGATCAAGCTGTCTAAAGTAATATCAAAGGTAATAGCACCGACTAAGCGACCTTGGTCATAAATACCGGAGCAAACCGAAACAATCAGATTCCCAGTAACACCATCGATATAAGCAGCACTAACTATAGGTTTGCCGTTGCTCTTCATTACTTGTTGATACCAAGCTCTTGTCGGTGGATCATAATCAGTCAAAATAGAGCCGTCAGAAGAAATAAGTTGTCTTGCATCTGTAGCAGCAATACAAATAGCTGTCAATGCAGAGCCATAATTACCTCTTGCTTCATTCAATTCTTTCATTACTTGTTCATAATAAACGCTTTCCGTCATCAAAACAGATGGATCAGCATTACTAGCCAGTACATAATTGTAGACACTATCAATATCTGCCATTTGAGCTGCACCGGATAAGAAAGGTTGGAAAAAACCGTCAACCTGTTCTGCTGCTGTCCGAACTTGAGAACTGATTTCTATCTTCTTTAAGTCCTCTACGGTTTCCACAATTTGACTATGCAGAATTACGCCAATAGCCCCCAAGACAATGAATAAAGGAATACCTATTCCCAAAATCATTTTGTACTTAATACTAAAGCCAACACCTTTCCCCTTTTCTTTTTTCTTCAACATATTTTTCACTCCTTGTCCGTAAAACTGTCACATTTATTATAACATATATTTATATATTTTACATTATAAAAGTGAAAAATATGGTAATTATTCAAAATATGCCGAAAATCGTCGCTGCTGCCAGATATGGGGCAAAAGGAATTTCCTGCTGTTCTTCTTGGCAAAAAAGAAGAACAAATAAAGCTAAGCAGCAAGCTGTCATCAATAATTGCCAACTGGCTGCTGCACCAAAATGCAAACCTAGAGCTGCCAATAATTTTAAATCGCCACCACCCATACTTTCTTTTTTTAATAGTTTGTTCATCCCCAAAACCAAGAGAAGTACCGGAACTGTAATAGCCGTTGCCCCCCACAAACCATTAATAAGAGCTGATTTTCCCTCTACTGGTATACGCAATAAAGACAACAAAACAACGGCTAGCTGCAAGCTATCCGGAATGAGCAGAGTTTGGCTGTCTATCCACGCTATCATCAACAGGCAAACTCCCAAGCCCCAGTAACGACAGCCTGTCCAACTTAACCCCCACCCCCAATATATAGCCAACGAATATGCTATTACTCCTCCGAACACACTTAGATGCCAAAACCCTCGAGCCAATTTTACCACAACCTAATATCCATATTTTACCATTATTATAAATGATTTTTTCCTCTCCTACCAGCTATTTCTTCAATTTAAACTACAAAAAAAGACCTCCAAGCCGTCATTCCGACTTGGAGGTCTCTCATTCACTACTTATTTTAGCGCAATGATTGCAATCGCAACCAATAAAGCTGTCATAGTAATAATCATTGGTTCACCAATAGCACTTCTGTAACGTTCAGGTGTATAACCTTCCGGTACTGGACCATCACCATCACTTTCTAAACGATGTGGTTCCATATTTAAGAATTGCATTGGGTTAGCCATTAAGCTGTTGAAAGCATTATAGAATACCAGACAAGCTTCCCCTAAAGCTGCACGAGTAGCACATACTAAAGAAGAAATACCCATTACTAAAGATACGAATGGTTTACGATAGAACCAGTCGAAGTCTAAAGATAATTGAGAATGTGGTTTCATATGAGATAAATACATCATGAACGGAATTACAGCTACACATAACAACTGAATATATGCTGTGAAGTGGTCTACTGTAAAGACATGATATTCAAATTCCAATGGCAGACGGCTGTACAACAAGTCTGGGAATACACCGTACAGTACGCATAAGAAGGAAGCAATACCCATTGCAATATACATACTTGTTGGTACAGGGCGTTTTACCACAACATTGTCATTATCTTCGTGGAAGAAAATGAAATAACCCATTTTCAAAGTAATGGACAAGAATGTCGCAATACTAGCAATCTTCAAGCACATTTCCAACCATAAGTAACCAGCCTCTGCAGCACCAGTCATAATCAAAGATTTACTGATAAAACCTGTGAAGAATGGTACACCGGAGATGGAGAAAGCAGCGATGAAGAAGAATAAAGTTACCAAAGGTAATTTCTTATACACACCGCCCAATTGGTTGATTTTGCGAATACCAGTAGTATAGATAATCGCACCAACGCACATGAACAATAAAGATTTAAACAATACGTTAGTGAAAGCATGAGCTACGGCACCATCCACAGCTAAAGCATTGCCTACCCCTAAACCAGCAACGATAAAACCAATCTGACCTACAATGTGGAAAGAAAGTAATCTGCGCATATCGTTTTCGATAATAACAAAGCAGGAAGCATATAAAGCCATGAATACACCTAAGTAAATCATGATTTCAGAACCACTGAATAATCTAATCATGCAGTAAGCAGCCATTTTAGTGGTGAAACCACCCATAAATACGGAACCGGCAACAGTTGCTTCAGGATAAGCATCAGTAATCCAAGCGTGTAATGGAACTACCGCAGCATTAATCCCTACACCCAACATAATCAGCCAGTAAGCTGCATCGCAAGTACCTGTTAAGTTAGTGATTAAGAATTCACCACCACTTACTTTTAAGAAGATACCTGCCAATAACAAGTTACCACCGGTCATATGAACCATTAAGTAACGGAAACCAGCTTTTCTAGAAGCAGGTGTATTGTTGCACCAGATTAAGAATAAGGAAGAAGCAGCAGTTAATTCCCAGAAGAAAATCATAGTCATCCAGTCACCGCACAAGGTAACACCTACGATACCACCTGCATAAACCATGCCTGCTAATACTTCCAACCAACTTTCACTGTGCATGATGTAAAAGCCACCCATTACAGCCATAACACAGAAAACAAAACCAAAGAGCCAGTTCATTTTATCTAAATTGATAAAATGTAATTCATAACCATTAATAAATGGTACTACCATCATAGAACCAGGTTGTAAGCCCAACATTGCAGCTAAAGCCAAGATAGGACCAATAGCTAATGGAAACTTACGATATTTTTGTGGCAGGACAGCGGCAATAAAGCCAGTCAGAATTAAAATCAAACCAGGATGAAAATTACTCATCGTTATCGTCGCCTCCCTTATCATAATAATCTTCGTCACGTTGTACTAGTGGAGCTAAGATTTTTTTGGAGAATAAAATCAATGCCCAGCAGCCAACAAACGCAATCACGATATCTGCACCAGGGATTGTATCCCAAATTGCATGGCCGTGTGGATGAGCAAAAAGAATTTCAACGACTAAAGATACTGCTGTTGCCCCAATTAAAATCATATAGATTAATTTTTTAGACAATTTTTCCATCATCACCAGCCACCTCCAATCCAGCCCTGAGTGATGCTTTCAGCAGCCATAGTTGCCAAATCGTACAGATGTGGACCAAAGTTTGGCATAATACCTAAAATCACACTCAAAGTTGCTGTAACACAGATAGGAATTAACATAAAGTAATTAGCTTCTTTGAATTTAGTAAAGTTACCATGCTGATTTTTCTTGAAGAATGCCAAGTAGGAAACAGGCATTAAGTAACTTAAAGCCAACAACGCACTACAAATCAAGATTACGATATAAAGTGGTTGATTTACTTGTAATGCACCTAACGCTAAGTTCCATTTACTGATAAAGCCGATTACTAAAGGCATACCAGCAATACCTAAAGAAGCAACTGTGAAGCAAGCCATAGTAATAGGCATTTGTTTACCTAAACCATGCATTTCACTAATATTTTCTTTATGAGTTGTAACAATAATTGCACCGGCGCACATAAAGAGAGTAATCTTCATCAACGCATGGGCAACAATGTGATAATACGCACCTAAAATACTTAATGGTGCTAATAAAGCTGCACCCAAAACAACATAAGATAATTGGCCTACTGTAGAGAAAGCCAATCTGCGTTTTAAGTTGTCCTGCTGCATAGCAATCAAGGAAGATGCGATAATGGTGAAAGCAGCAAACCAAGCTAAGATTTCTGCTACACCTAATTCAGCCAACAACTGAGGACCAAATACGAAACCAATTACTCTCAATACACAGAAACCACCGGCTTTAACTACGGCTACAGCATGCAGCAACGCAGAAACAGGTGTTGGCGCAACCATCGCAGATGGCAGCCAGCCATGTAATGGCATAACACCGGCTTTAACAGCACCAGCTAAAATCATCAATAAGAAGAGCAACTGTAATACCCATTTTGGAGCCATATCGATAGTTAAGATACCACCAGCACGGAAATCTAAAGTACCGGCAAATACATAAACCATTACGATACCAGCTAAGAATAATTGACCACAAACCAAGGTATACACTAAGTATTTACGACCTGCAAAACGAGCTTCCTCGTTTCTTGCATGGAATACTAATGGCCAAGTTGCAACTGTCAATAATTCATAGAATACGAAGAAAGTCAACAGGTTAGCAGACAATGCGATACCGATAGCAGCACACAATGCCACAGCGAAAGCTGCGAAGAAACCTGTTTGTTCTTTTTCGTGATGACCTCTCATATAACCGATAGCATAGAAAGAGACCGGAATATATAAGAAGGAAGATACACAAGCAAATACCATACCGGCAGGGTCAGTACGCAAAGTAAACCCTAAGGTATCAGTAATCTGAAACAAAGTGAATTCAAACACTGTGCCATTTAATACGGCCGGTACCATGGAGAAAATCAGACCAGCTTTGATAAACGCTGCTGCCACACTCCAAAAATCACGCACATTTTCTTTTTTCCCGGTTAACATAATTAAAATCGCTGCCAGGAAAGAAACGCCTACCGCCAGAAATGGTCTGACATCAATTACAGTTAATTCTGTCATCTCAAGAACACCTCCGGCAATCCTAATTTCACAATTTCGTTAACCAATACACCGTTGTATACGCCTAATGCTAAGATAGCTACACCGAAGATAACAATCGGAATTAACATTTGTAATGGTAATTCAAACTTACCTACAGGGTTAATTTCTTTTAAATTAGCTGGTGGGTTAACAAATACATTTTCCATAACACGGAAGAAGTAAATTGCATTTAATAAGGTACTAATTACCAATACGGCAACATATACATACATTTCACTTTGTACTGCACCCAGCATGATATACCATTTACCAAAGAAACCGTTAGTTGGTGGAATACCAATCATACCTAAGGCAGCAATAACTAAAACGGTTACAGTCAAAGGCATTTTTTTGCAAATTTGACCTAACTGACTGATGCGGAATTCACCGAAACGATATTGAATACCACCGATAACCATAAACAAGGAGCTCTTCATAACTGCATGGTTGATGATGTGTAAAACAGCACCGATTAAACCATACAAGTTGCCTACTGCTAAACCTACAGCGATATAACCAATTTGAGCCACGCTGGAGTAAGCCAACATTCTGCGAAAGTCGTCTTGAGCAATAGCCATTACGGAGCCTAAAATAATACCCAAAGCACCTAATACACCCACGATAAATAAGCCATGTTGTACGAATAAATGTTGTGCCCCGAAAATATAGAAGAAGAAACGCAACATTGCATACATAGGAACTTTAGCCATTGCACCGGCGATTAATGGTGCAGCACCTGGATGGGAGAAAGTATAGGAGTCTGGCTGCCAGCCATGGAATGGGAATAAAGCAGCTTTAATCCCTAATGCTGCGATTAATAACGCAACTGTCATCAAAATCAACGGAGAGTCCATTTGAGCTTGCAGCAATACACCTAAATCTGCCATATTTAAGGAACCGGTCTTTGCATACATGAAACCGACACCCAACAGATATAAGGAAGCAGCGATTGTCCCGATTAACAAATAACGGAAA
This sequence comes from Peptococcaceae bacterium, assembly GCA_017532485.1. Lineage (GTDB taxonomy): Bacteria > Bacillota > Peptococcia > Peptococcales > Peptococcaceae > RGIG6463. The sequence goes on from JAFXJE010000095.1 coordinate 7,130, forward strand.
GCTGCTAAAGTACCTCTGTTTCCACCTAAAGCAATTAAACCATAACCGGATAAAGAAGCAATTTCCAGATATACATATAAGTTAAATACGTCGCCTGTCAATGTCATACCACTTAAACCAACGCATAACAAAGACATTAAGGTATAATAGCCACCCATATACAACCAGTTAGATTTTTTCAAAAACGGTGTACTATAAATGGCTGTAAATAACGCAACGAATGTAATCATTGCCACGATGAAACCATTTAATGGGTCGACAACAAATTCAATACCAAGTGGTGGTTCCCAGTTACCAAACCAATAGTGAATTGCTTGTCCGCCACCTTGTAAAGTTTGTAATAACAAACCTACAGCACAAAGAAACGCACCTGCTAAAGCAGCAACAGAAACCCATTTTCCTGCTTGTCTATGGAAGTAGCTGAAGAATGGACTTAATAAAGCAGCACTCAAGGGCAGTAATACGATTAAAATTGGAAAATGTTGACTCATTCTTTATCTGCCCTCCTTAAAATATCATCTTCTTCAACAGAACCATAAGTTTCTTTTATTCTCATCAATAAAGCAATAGCAACCCCTGTTGTCCCCAAGCTTACTACAATGGCTGTCAGCATCAAAGCATGAGGCAGCGGGTTAATATATAAATTCGGGTCTGTGGTAATTCCATTTAAAATTGGAATCATCCCACCTTCCTTTTGGGCAAAGCATAAGAAGAAGAAAATTACTGCAACTTGCATAACATTCATAGCCATCATTTTCTTCATATAGTTCTTACTAACAATCATCCCGTATAACCCTAAAAACAATAAAATCAGAACGAGAGAATAGATGCCTTTGGTAGCCAGAAAATTATTGATTAAATCAAGTGTACCCGGATTACTCATCGCAAACTACCTCCTCTTCTGTATCATCATCTAAGCGTTCAATGATTGCATCCATGATATCAATAATAGTCATCATAACACAAACGGTAACGCCCACTTCAATCATTAAAATCCCTAACGCATGCAGTTCACCCCAGTGATGCATTGGCACAGGCAAATAAGTATAATCCAAAAACTTACCGCCACCAATCATGGTCAACCAACCGGTCGCTGCATAAATAAATGTGCCTACCCCGGCACAGACAATCGCTAATGGTCCAGTAACATTAAAGCTGTCTTTATCAGCACCTTGAATTAAACGAACCAAAACAATACCAACTGCTACTAAAGCCCCTGCTTGGAAGCCACCACCAGGACTGTATTCACCGTGAGTCAGGATATAAATCCCGTAAACTAAGGTAAAAGGAATGATAATGCGGAAGGAAGAATCTAAAACAATGCCACCAAAAGGTCTCTTCATTGAATTGGTTTTTTTGCTGTTATTCTTCACGCTTTTTTCCTCCTTTCTTGCCTTTGTTCAGAATTTTATCGCCAACCTCAGTATTATTCAGCAAAATCAAACACGCTGTCAAACCAGAAACAAACATTACAGAAGTTTCCCACAAAGTATCGAAGCCCCTGTAGTCAGCTAAAGTAGCAGTTACAATGTTTGGAGAACCTGTATCTTCTTTAGCATGTTCAATATAATATGGTGTAACATGTTGATTTGGCGCAGAGTTTGGGTCACCGATTGGTGGAAGTAATACCGTACACATACAGAAAATAACTGTAATAACGGTCATTAGAATTGTTGCTAATCCCTTCGACATTATTTACACCACCGATCTACTTTTTTCAATGCTGCCACGAAGAAAATTGTGGACATAGTCCCAATTACTGCCTCAGTAAAGGCAACGTCGGGAGAACCAAACATAAAATAAGTCAATACCGCACAGAAACTGAAAGCACTATAAATAATGGTGCAAGCCAAAATATCCTTGCTCACCAAAATGCATACGGTAATGAAAATTAAAAATAAGAGCAACATTGCTTCAATAATTAAAATTTGCATGCTTATTCCTCCTCCTTATCCACTGGTGTGATAGGATGACCGGATTTCAGCGCAGCTTTACCCAATACATGAGTCCCGATTGGGTTAGCCAGAAATACCAGTAAAAAGATAATTACGATTTTAATTGCAGTTAAGGTTGGGCCTTCATAGAATACCAAGCCTAAGCAAGCCAACATTAAACCCATTGTTTCACTGTTCCCAGAGGCGTGTAAACGAGAATAAAAATCAGGTAAACGAATCATCCCAATCGCAGATGCCAGGAAGAAAAACAGACTGCCAACCAGCAGAATAACTGCAATGATTTCATTCCATGCCAGTCCAAACATCATACATCTTTCCCTCCCATATATTTTGCTACGATTACAGAACAGATAAAACCTAAAATTGCATAAGAAATTGCAATGTCTACATACATATCAGGGCGTTGGTCTAAGTAACCAAATAATACTAATAATAAAATTGTATCGGCACCGATTACACCCAAACCGTTCATGCGGTCATAAATTGTAGGTCCTTGAAATACGCGCAGAAGCATCAGTCCAATAATAACGACTACTGCGACCATCATAAAGACCCATATTGCATTCATCATTATTGTTCTTCCCCTTCCTCAATCACTTCATAAATAAATGGCTCACCAAATAATTCAGCGATTTTTTCCTGCATACCACCTTCTAATAAGCCTGCAGCAAAACCATCATTTAATGCATGTACTTCAAATAAACCATCTTCTGTTACGTTTAAGGTAACTGTCCCTGGTGTTAAGGTGATGGAGTTCGCCAAAGTTGTATATGCCATTGGATTATCAAATTTGATTCTAAATTTTGATAACTGTGGATTAATCTCCATTTCGGAACGTACTACAGCTTTCACAACATCAATGTTAGCTTTACGCACTTCATTTAACAGCCACAGCCAATACATAGCATATTTGCCTAATGGAACATCAAAAATGAAATATTTTTTTGTTCCGTCAGCATTCGGCATCAGTAATAAAGGTACACAAATCCAAGCAGAAATAATAGCTGTTAACAAACCGTAGGTTAAGAATTTAATATCCATTTTACCGGAAAGTAAAATCCAGAAAGCAAATAAAACAATAGTCAATACAACTAAATGTTTCTTAGGAGAACCCACGATAGTTTCGTCTTTTAACATATCCTTTGTTTTCAATGAAAACACCTCCTTACTTGTCTAAATTAGCCTTAAAAATAAAATAATTACCAAATTTTTCGCATTTCTATTTTTAGACATACGAATACACATTATCTTTTATATCATAACTGAAACTAGTGTTTTTTTCAATAATTTTCACTAAATTTTTAAGATTTTGTTAAGAAAAACAAGGCACAGGAGATGAAATCCTGTGCCTTGTTTGTTTACTTCTCTAATTACAATTCTTCTGTCTTAAAGGTTGTATATCCTTCATAGTAGTAGCTGTGGTCGATGCCTTTCATATAGACTTCACGGCTATTGATATCATCTGTGAGGGCTTGTTTTAAGATATGTTTGATTTCTATATCTTTTATCGGACTGCGTTCCATAGCAAGCAAATAATCTTCTTTATCTACTTTGCTCCAGTCTACTACTTGCTGCAATTCTGCTTTAAAGATTAAGTCCAGCCAAATACGCATACTTCGTCCGTTACCTTCGCGGAAAGGATGAGCGATATTCATTTCGACATATTTTTCAACAATTTCATCAAAGGTGGCTTGTGGCATTTTATCAATATTGGCTAAAGCAGATTCCAAATACATCACCGATGCAAAACGAAAGTTGCTTTTAGCTATATTAACTGTTCTAATTTTTCCAGCAAAGTCGTAAATATCCTCAAAAAGATGCTTATGGATTGTGGCAAGGGCAGAAAATTTTCCTGCTTCCAAGGTATCAAGGGTACCATTTTCAAAAAGCTGTAACGCTTTTTTCTTGCTGATGCGTTCTTCTTCACGAGCAAGGTCAGATGCACTTGTTAGTCCCAACTTATTTTCTAATGCCATTTCACACCTCCAAAATATTTCAAACCAAAACTTCCCATTTGCCGTAGCGTTTGCCACTTTCACGGCGGATATAATTTTTCTCCTGCAATGATTTCATAATTCGCTTAATCGTTCTAAGTGATTTGCCTGATGCATCTGCTAATTCTTGTTGCTTAGCATTAGGATTTTTTACAATCAGTTCTAAAAGTGCCAATTCTTCCAAAGTGCAATTCAAAGTGCCAAATTGACACTTTAGAGTTTCAGCCGTGGCACTTTGGGAACTGTTTTCATCCACAAAATCAACGTGCATATAGCGATTTTTTAATTCGTGGTTTGTACCGAGCAGAAGATTTTCGAAAAATAATTCCAAAAACTTTGTGCTGGAATGAATACCTTTTTGTAAATCGTTATAGTTTGCTCGAACTAATGCGTTGCGGAAATACCAAGAGTTTTCACGGAATGTATCATTATTGACACGGAAGCCAAAGGTTTTCATATACTTAATCATAAACACGGCAGTAGCTCTTGTATTACCCTCGCCGAAAGGATGAATTTGCCAAATGTCTGATGTGAATTTTGCAAGGTGTTTTACCGATGCTTCAATCGACAGTCCCTCATAAGAGAAATTCTTTTCGTTGGCAAAGTCATAATCTAAGGTGTCCTTGATGCTGTTGAAATCAGCGTAGATAACTGTTTCGCCGTTCAGTATCCATTCTTTTTTGGAAATATTATATTGGCGAATTTGTCCAGCATGGTCGAATACGCCCTCAAACAATCTACGGTGTCTTCAAGTTCAAATTGCCAATTCTTATCCGGCATATTTGCACCTCATTTCGTTATCTTCACTCTTCAGTCTATTATACCATTCTTACCTTAACAAATCCAATATTTAACTATGGTAATGATTGAAAAAAGACAGGCTTTCACCTGTCTTTTCCTACGGAGATAGAGAGATTTGAACTCTCGCGTCACCTTACGACGACCTACCGCATTTCGAGTGCGGACCCTTCAGCCACTTGGGTATATCTCCACATATTTAATTATTTTTCTAAGCTTTCCTGCTTCTGCTGCTGTCTTTTTTTCCGCAAGCTGGCAAAAAAATCTTTCATCAGTCCACTGCAGCGTTCTTCCATAATCGGACCGACGATATGCACATTGTGGTTAAAGCCCGGGAATTGCAACAGATTAAGCTGACTGCCGGCAGAACCGAATTTCGGTTCATTAGCACCATAGACTACAGTATGGATACGGCTGTTAATCATAGCACCACAGCACATGGGACATGGCTCCATCGTTACATAAAGTGTACAATCTGCCAAACGCCAATTATTTAAAGTCTTGCCTGCTTCACGAATAGCTATCATTTCAGCATGACCTGTAGGGTCGTTGTTGCTTTCGCGTAAGTTATGACCACGACCTACAATTTGTCCGTCACAAACAACGACAGCACCAATAGGCACTTCCCCTAATGCTGCTGCTTTTTCAGCCTCTTTGATAGCTTCTTCCATAAAAAACAAATGGTTGTCTTGTTCCATAACTTTCCCCTGCCTAACCTTTGAATATTTTACAACGAAGATTTCACCCTGTCAATGCAAAAACATATCCCTCTTGCCCGAGGATTTTCTAATCAAGTCTAAAGAAAGGTATCTCCCCTTACACCAAATCGAGCAAGGGGAGATATTTTACTTAAACTATTTTTTCAAGTTGTAGAAGCTTTTTAAACCATTGTAAACTGCAATATCATCTAATTCTTCTTCAATACGCAATAATTGGTTGTATTTAGCTACACGGTCACTTCTGGATGGTGCACCAGTTTTGATTTGACCAGCGTTAGTCGCTACTGCGATATCAGCGATTGTAGCATCTTCTGTTTCACCGGAACGGTGAGAGATGATTGCTGTGTAGCCTGCTTGTTTAGCCATTTCTACAGCTTCTAAAGTTTCTGTTAAGGTACCGATTTGGTTTACTTTAACTAAAATCGCATTACCTGTGTCTTGAGCAATACCTTTAGCTAAGCGTTTAGTATTTGTTACGAATAAGTCGTCACCAACTAATTGTACTTTTTTACCTAAACGGTCAGTTAACATTTTCCAGCCTTCACAGTCTTCTTCGGATAAACCGTCTTCGATAGAGATGATAGGATATTTATCACACAATTCAGCATAGTAATCTACCATTTCAGCAGCAGTTTTTTGTACGCCTTCACCTGCTAAATCGTAGATGCCATCATGATATAATTCTGTAGCAGCTACGTCCAATGCAAAGTAAATGTCTTCACCTGGTTTATAGCCAGCAGCTACGATTGCTTCGCTGATGATTGCTAATGCTTCTTCGTTGGAAGCTAAGTTTGGTGCGAAACCGCCTTCGTCACCTACAGCTGTATTGTAGCCTTTGCTATTTAATACTTTTTTCAAGCTGTGGAATACTTCTGTACCCATGCGTAAAGCTTCGCTAAAAGTAGGAGCACCTAAAGGCATAATCATAAACTCTTGAATATCTACGGTATTATCAGCGTGTTTACCACCGTTTAAAATGTTCATCATTGGAGATGGTAATACCTTAGCATTAGCACCACCGATATAGCGATATAATGGCAAACCACTGTATTCAGCAGCAGCTTTAGCTACAGCTAAAGAAACACCTAAAATGGCATTAGCACCTAATTTGCCTTTATTTTCGGTACCATCTAATTCGATTAAGAAACGGTCAATACCACTTTGGTCTAAAGCGCTTAAACCGATTAAAGCAGGAGCAATTAAATCGTTAACATTTTCAACTGCTTGTAATGTGCCCTTGCCTAAATAACGGCTTTTATCACCGTCACGCAATTCCACAGCTTCAAATGCACCTGTAGAAGCACCAGATGGTACTGCTGCACGACCAAAACTACCGTCTTCTAAATAAACATCAACTTCAACAGTTGGATTACCTCTGGAGTCTAATACTTCTCTTGCAAAAACTTCTGTAATAATACTGCTCATTATTTTTCCTCCTAAAAATTATTTATCTTTTTAGCGTTATTCGCTATTTTTGCAATAAATTTTTTCCGGTCATTTCTGCCGGCTGGGCAATACCCAACAATGCTAAAACTGTTGGAGCCACATCTTCCAAAGCACCATTGAGTACAGCAGTTGTTTCTTTGCCGACTGCAATAAACGGTACAGGATTAGAAGTATGGGAAGTGAATGGTGTGCCTTTAACAGGGTCAACCATAGTTTCAGCATTACCATGGTCAGCAGTAATCAAAAGTACGCCGTCTTTAGCCAATACTTTTTCGGCAATTTCACCCACACAAGCATCTACGGTTTCAGCTGCTTTCTTGGCTGCTTCCATAACCCCTGTATGACCTACCATGTCCGTATTAGCAAAATTGACTAAAATAAATGGATAATCACCATTATCTAAGGCAGCTAAAACTTCATCCTTAACTGCTAACGCACTCATTTCCGGCTGTAAATCATAAGTTGCCACTTTTGGTGATGGTACCAGCACTCTTTCCTCCAATGGATTTGGTTCTTCCACACCACCATTGAAGAAGAAGGTCACATGGGCATATTTTTCCGTCTCAGCAGTACGGAATTGTTTTACCCCTTGTTTCGCCAATACTTCACCCAAAGTATTATTTAATTCTTGTGGCAGGAAAGCTACTTCCATATTCAAGCCCTCTTCGTATTGGGTCATAGCCACATATTTTAAACCTAGATATTCTCTTGGAAAAGCATCAAAATCAGGCTGCACAAAAGCTTTGCTGATTTCTCTAGCTCTATCACCACGGAAATTGAAGAAAATCAAACCGTCGCCTGCCTCTACTTTAGCCACTGGCGTTTGTCCATCAGGACAAATTACTGTTGGTAAAACAAATTCATCAGTAACCTCAGCAGCATAAGAATCAGTCACCGCTATAACAGCATCTGTTTTGATTTCACCTATGCCTTCAGTCATGGCACGATACGCTTTTTCTACACGTTCCCAACGGTTATCTCTATCCATCGCATAATATCTGCCGGAAACAGTAGCGATTTTGCCTACCCCGATTTCTTGCAGTTTTTGCTCCAATTCTTCGAGATAACCAGCCGCTGTTTTCGGACCTACATCACGACCATCCAAGAAGCAATGCACATATACTTCCGTCAATCCTGCATCTTTAGCCATTTCTATTAAGGCTAATAAATGGTCGCTATGGCTGTGCACACCACCCGGAGATACTAACCCCATTAAATGTAAGGGTTTTTTCTCAGTTAAGCAATATTGCACCGTAGCTTTCAGCACTTGATTGTCTGCCAAAGTTTTCTCACGGACAGCTTTATTAATTCTAGTCAATTCTTGATAAACAACTCGTCCTGCACCTAAATTCAGATGACCTACTTCCGAGTTGCCTTGTTGACCTTCCGGCAAGCCTACTGCTTCGCCAGAACAAACCAACTGACTATGAGGATATGCTGCCAATATTTTATCCATATTTGGTGTACTAGCTTCAAAAATAGCATTAGCTTGTTCTGTGCCAATACCCCAACCATCTAAAATCATTAATACTACTTGTTTTTCAGCTGTTTGCACTTTACGCCTCCTGATAACGAACAAGCTTAGCAAAACTTTCAGGTTTTAAGCTGGCACCACCAACTAAAGCACCATCAATATTTGGCTGAGCCATCAATTCCTTAACATTTTCAGGTTTTACACTGCCGCCATATTGAATACGCACCTTTTCTGCTGTAGCAGCACCATATTTATCGGCAATAGCCTGTCTTAAAGCTTTGATGGTATCTTCTGCATCTTGGGCTGTTGCTACCTTACCTGTGCCAATCGCCCAAATCGGCTCGTAAGCTACTATCATTTGTTCTACTTCTTCAGCAGTTAAATCTTCTAAAGCAGAAAGTAACTGACCAGCACAAACCTCTACAGTTTCACCAGCTTCACGCTGTTCCAAACGTTCACCTACGCACAAGATAGGACATAAGCCATATTCATACGCACTTTTTACTTTTGCTTTAATCAGCTCATTATCTTCTTTGAAAATTTCGCGTCTTTCAGAATGACCGATAATTACATAATCAATACCCATGTCCTGCAGCATACGCGGAGAAATTTCCCCAGTAAAAGCACCTTCAGCTGCCGGATACATATTTTGGGCACCAACACCAATACCTGTATTTTGCAATTTTGCTTTCAAAATATCTAATTGCAGAGCCGGAGCGCAAATTGCTGCATCAACCTTATCTTGACCTGCAAGCAAAGGTCTGATTTCCTCACAAAATTGTTCAGCCTCTACTCTTGTTTTATACATCTTCCAATTTGCTACAATAATAGGTTTTCGCAAAGTTCCAGCCCCCTTTATTTTTCTAATAATACAGCAATACCAGGCAATACTTTACCTTCTAAGAATTCTAAAGAAGCACCGCCACCAGTAGAAATGTGACTGATTTTTTCGGATAAGCCAGCTTTTTCAATAGCTGCTACAGAGTCCCCACCACCAACTACAGAATTCGCATCACTTGCTGCTACGGCTTGGGCTACTTGATTGGTACCTTCGGCAAAAGCATCTACTTCAAATACACCCATTGGACCATTCCAAATAACAGTTTTAGCATCAGCTACAGCAGCTTGATACAATTTAATTGTTTCAGGCCCGATATCTAAAGCCATCTTATCTGCAGCAATAGCATCAATACCCACACTTGCAGCAGTTTCCGGTAAATCAATGCCGTCAGCTACGATTACATCTACTGGTAATAATAATTTTTTACCACCAGCTGTAGCTTTAGCCATAACTTCTTTAGCCAATTCAATTTTTTCTTCTTCCACTAAAGATTTACCTAAAGCATAACCTTGAGCTTGCAGGAAAGTATTAGCCATCCCACCACCGATAATCAAGGTGTCTACTTTTTCTAATAAATGTTGAATAATTCCGATTTTATCAGCTACTTTCGCCCCACCGATAATAGCTACAAATGGATGTTCAGCGTGGTTTAATGCACCACCTAAGGCTTCAATTTCTTTTTCCATCAAGAAACCTGCTACTGCTGGCAGCAAATGACCTACACCTTCGGTAGAGCAATGTGCACGATGAGCTGTCCCGAAAGCATCATTGACATAAACATCACCCAATTTTGCCAATTGTGCAGAAAACTCTTCATTGTTTTTTGTTTCACCAGCGTAGAAGCGAACATTTTCCAACATTAAAACTTCACCCGGTTGTAATGCAGCTACCATAGCCTCTACTTCAGGACCTACTGCTTCATTAGCTTTTTTCACAGGACGGCCTAATAATTCTTCCAAGCGTTTAGCTACTGCATCAAGGCGAAATTCGTCTTCAAACTCACCAGCTTTTGGTCTGCCTAAATGAGTCATAATAATAACTTTCGCATCCTGCTCTAATAAATAATTTAAAGTAGGTAATGCTGCTTGGATCCGAGTATCATTAGTGATTTCACCTGTTGCTTTATTACGAGGTACATTGAAATCCACTCTGATTAATACTCTTTTTCCTTTTACATCGATATCTTTAATACTTTGTTTTGCCATGTTTTCTCCACCTTCTCTTCGTTGTGACAATCTTATTTTTATTATAATCTTTTTTTCAGTTCCTTGCAACTGCCCTCACACAAATTAGCTTACCCCATCAGCATTGATTTTTTTGCCTGCTCATGCTAGGATGTTTTTAATCTTACTTTTCCAATTTTTCAGGGAGGGAATATTATGCTATTTCGTGATATCACTTTAATTGATGAAAATTTCGAGCTGCAAGAGCATATGTATTTAGGTACTTTAGGTAATAAAATTGCTTATCTTGGAAAAAATCCACCATCTCAACCAGATTTATACGGCGAAATTTATACAAACAGCGCGGGCAAATTATTAATTCCGGGATTTTACAATGCACACAGTCACATCTATATGCATATCTTACGAGGCTATGGTGAAAATCTCAGCTTGATGGATTGGCTCAACACACGCATCTTTCCCTTTGAAGCTAAGTTGACCGACAGTATTATGCATGATGCAGCCTTATGTGGTATTGCCGAAATGCTGCGTTTTGGTATTGTTAGCACTTCCGATATGCATCTTTTAGCTCCATCAATGGGTGCTGCTTTTGCTTCTAGCGGCATCAAAGCTAATCTTTCTACTTGCTGCACTGCTTTCGGTGGCGAAGCCTACACTGATACGCCTAATTATTCTGCCACTATGCAAATGTTGAAAGATAATCCTGCTTATGACGGTGATCGTATTCGAGCAGAATTTTCTCTCCATGCTGAATACACTTCTACAGAAAAAGTAGCACGAGGCTTGGCCGAAATGGCACATGAATACAAGGCCGGTATTCATGTACATGTTTCCGAAACTGCCAGCGAAGTTGCTGATTGTCGGGCACGCCATCAGGGCAAAAGTCCAGTCCAATATTTAGCTGACTGCGGTATTTTCGATGTGCCTGCTACGGCTGCTCATTGTGTACATTTAACAGATGAGGATATTGATATTTTACACGCCAAACAAGTTACTGTAGCAACTTGCCCAAAAAGCAATCTCAAACTTGCCAGTGGTGTCTGTCCTGTGACCAAACTTTTAGCTAAAGGTGTTAATGTCGCTGTGGGTACAGACAGTGTAGCCAGCAATAATAATCTGAATATGCTGGAAGAAATCAAAACTTTCGCTTTACTCCAAAAAGGTATTCTGCAAGACCCTACCGTAATTACCCCTGCCGAGGCTCTTTACGCAGCAACCAGGGCAGGTGCTTTAGGTCAAGGCAGAACAGATTGCGGCTTGCTTAAAGAAGGCTATCGTGCCGATATCGCCGTCATCGACACTAACCAAATTTACTATCAGCCATCCCACAATCAGCTCAACAATCTTATCTACTCAGGCTGTGGTACTGATGTCTGTCTAACTATGGTTGACGGTCAAGTCCTTTATCAAGATGGAAATTATCCAACTATTGATTTAGAACAAGCTCTATGGAAAACTGAACAAGCTAGAAAAGATATTTTAAATCAATTATAAACTTTCGTATTTTACAGCAAAAAAGAGGCTGTGACAAAAAATTTTGTCCTAGCCTCTTCTTTTTTACTCTATGCGCTGTAATTTACCGGTCACATCATAGCAGTAAATCCTATCTTCCTCCTGCCCCCGTAAGGTCACGCGGCTAAAATATTTGTACTGGGTACTACGGTCATAATAAGCTTCTAGTTCCACAATTTGCTCCTGCTCATAACCTTCAGCTGCCAAATGCTGCTTTGTTTCTCTTTCCAGCCAAAATAGCGACCACGGTGTACCACAACAATAAAACCAAATTCCTGCGAGCAAAGTCATTATCGTCAAGATACTGCATATTTTTCGAAGATACATTGTCCTCATTCCTTCCTACTCATGACCATAACCCTTGCTGCGCAGTTCGTCGGCAAGTTCTTCCAACTTACGCATTCGATGATTAATCCCTGATTTACTGACCACTGGCTCCATCAAAGTTCCCAATTCCTTCAAGCTAACCTCAGGATAAGCCAAGCGTGCTTCTGCCGCCAAACGCAGCGGCTTAGACAAACTATCCAAACCTACAGTACTGGCAATTAGCTCAATATTAGCTTTCTGACGACAAGCAGCATCTACTGTTTTGTTCATATTAGCTGTTTCGCAATTTACTAAACGATTAACCTGATTGCGCATTTCTTTTTCAATACGAATTTCTTCCAGTTCTAATAAGCCACGATGAGCCTCAACTATATTCAAAAAGTCAACAATCTGCTCACTTTCTTTTAAATAAACCAACAAAACATTTTTCCGACTGCTGATTTTTGGGTGTAAGCCAAAGGTTTCAATAAGATTAACCAAAGATTGAGCATATTCCTCGCTGTTGGCTACAATTTCCAAATGATAACTGCTCTGTGGGTCACTCAAAGAACCTGAACCCAAAAATACCCCTCGCAAATAACTACGTTTGCAGCAATCTTTTTCCACTAATTTTTCGCTGATTTCCGGATTGTAAATCAAGCCATTTTTCATCAAGCCTAAA
>JAFXJE010000096.1 GCA_017532485.1 Peptococcaceae bacterium
CAGCAAAGAGGTTGTCTAAAAAGACTTTCTATCGCTTTGCGCCATAATAATGTGGGCTACACTATTAATGTAATGATGGTGTGGGATGTGGAGCCTGAACGCTTGGCAGAAGTAGGCAAGGCTGTAGCTTTGCATCCACGCGTTACGCATTGTTATGACCGGACAAAAGTGCCAGAGTTTGATTACAATTTATATTCTATGGTACATGCAACTAATGAGGAAGAATATAAGGCACTGGTTGAGGAATTAAAAGCTATTGTGCAGCCAATCAAATATAGTGAACTGCGAACAACTGATGAATTGAAAAAAATCGGTATGAAATATTTTGTTGAGGATCCTTACGGAGGCTTATATGTACAGGAGAACCTTTAAGCGTGTTATGGCAATTCATGATTTGTCAGGTTTAGGTCGTTCTTCTTTGATGGCAGCTATTCCTATCTTGTCGGTTATGGGAGTACAGGTGTGTCCTGTGCCGACGGCAGTATTATCTACGCAAACCAGTGGTTTTAGTGATTATACTTTTACTGATTTAAGCAAAACTATGCCTGCCTATCTCCAACATTGGAAAAACTTAGGCCTGGATTTTGATGGAATTTACAGTGGATTTTTAGGTTCGGCAGAACAAGTAGATATTATGATGGACGTATTAACCCATTTCCATAAGCAGGATACACTGGCTGTGGTGGATCCCGTTATGGGTGAGGATGGTTTACTATATGATACAATGGACAGCAGTTTTGTCGAGCAAATGAGCAGGTTGGTCAAAAAAGCCGATATTATTACACCTAATGTAACAGAATTGAATTTTTTGGCAGGCTGTGCTGGTAATGAAGTTAATGATGTGCGACTGTTGAAAGAGAAATTGGCACAAGTTAGTCAAGACGGCCCTCAAACAGTTATTGTGACGGGGGTGGAATTGGCGGATAACAGTCGGTGTATTTTGAGCTATACAAGGGCAACGGATGAATATTTACAAGTTCCTTATAAGCATTTGCCGATAAATTATCCAGGGACAGGTGATATTTTTGCTTCTGTTTTGACTGGAAGTTTAATACAGGGTAAAACTTTGGAAAATGCGATTAAGCTGGCGGCAGATTTTATTTCGATTGCTGTGGCTGATGCAATGGCGACAGAAGAGCCTATTCGGGATGGCGTATTTTTGGAAACAAATTTATATCGTTTGCTAAAATAAAACTTGATTATTGTACTAAAAAGCACTTTCACAATTTAGAGATTAGCTATCATAAAAATGATTGTCATTTGAAGTTCGTGATGTGTATTGCAGTGGCTTTCGGGAAAAGCTATAATGAAATCAACATCAATTACGAGGAGGAATTTGGAATGGGATTTTTAACAGGTAAAACAGCTATTATTACTGGTGGTGGTCGTGCTGTATTGAGCGATGGCAGATGTGGTTCTATCGGTTACGGGATTGCAACAGCTTACGCAAAAGAAGGTGCCAACTTAGTAATTACTGGTCGTAATATGCAGAAATTAGAAGATGCTAAAGAAGAATTAGAAAGATTGTATGGTGTAAAAGTATTACCTGTACAAGCAGATATCAGTGCTGGTGCTGACAACGAAGCTGTAGCTGCATCTGTTGTAAAACAAGCAATCGATGCTTTCGGTCGTATCGATGTATTAATCAATAATGCTCAAGCTTCTGCTTCTGGTGTTACTTTGGCAGATCATACTGTAGAACAATTTGACTTAGCTTTATACTCTGGTTTATATGCAGTATTCCACTACATGAAAGCTTGCTATCCATACTTGGCAGAAACTAAAGGTACTGTTATTAACTTTGCTTCTGGTGCAGGTTTATTCGGTAACTTTGGTCAAAGTGCTTATGCAGCAGCTAAAGAAGGTATTCGTGGTATCAGCCGTGTAGCTGCTACTGAATGGGGTAAAGACGGCATTAATGTTAATGTAATCTGCCCATTAGCTTGGACTGCTCAATTAGAACAATTCCAACAAGCATATCCTGAAGCATTTGTTCAAAACGTAAAAATGCCTCCAATGGGTCACTATGGCGACTCTGAATTAGAAATTGGTCGTGTTTGCGTTCAATTAGCTTCTCCAGACTTTAAATATTTAAGTGGTGAAACCTTAACATTAGAAGGTGGTATGGGTTTAAGACCATAAGA
>JAFXJE010000097.1 GCA_017532485.1 Peptococcaceae bacterium
CCATGACCCGTTATAAAAAAATGCAAGGTTATGAAACATATTTTCTGACTGGTTCTGATGAGCATGGGCAAAAGATTGAACGCGTAGCTAAAGCTGAAGGTGTTACTCCTATCGAATATACAGATAAAATTGTAGCTACTTTCCAAGATTTATGGAAACGCTTGCTGATTTCCAATGACGATTTTATCCGTACCACTCAACCTCGTCATATCGAAATTGTTCAGCAAATCTTTAAAACTATTTACGAAAAAGGCGATATTTATAAATCTGAATATGAAGGTCATTACTGCACACCTTGCGAAACTTTCTTCACTGAACGCCAATTGGAAGACGGTAATTGTCCTGACTGTGGTCGTCCAACAGAATTAATCAAAGAAGAAAGTTATTTCTTTAAAATGAGCAAATATCAAGATCGCTTGCTGCAATATATTGATGAACATCCTGATTTCATTCAGCCAGTAACTCGTCGTAATGAAATGATTAACTTTATCAAACAAGGTTTGGAAGATTTATGTATCTCCAGAACTACTTTTGACTGGGGTATTCCTGTACCTATCAATGAAAAACATGTCATCTATGTTTGGTTTGATGCTCTGACCAACTATATCTCTGCTTTAGGTTACGGCACTGACCATGATGACTTATATCAAAAATTCTGGCCTGCTGACATTCACTTGGTAGGTAAAGATATTGCTCGCTTCCATGCTATCATCTGGCCATGTATCTTAATGGCTGCTGATTTACCATTACCAAAACAAATTTTCGGTCATGGTTGGGTTTTACTGGACAGTGGTAAAATGTCTAAATCCAAGGGCAATGTTGTTGACCCTAATGTCTTATTAGACAAATATGGCGTTGATGCTATCCGTTACTTCTTATTGAGAGAAATCTCTACTGGCTCTGACGGCACTTATTCTGAAGAAGCTTTAATCAAACGCATCAATACTGATTTAGCCAACGACTTCGGCAACTTGGTCAGCCGCACCGTAGCTATGATTGATAAATATTTTGGTGGCAAAGTTCCTGCTCCTGCTGAAACTACTGCTTTAGATGAAGAATTAAAAGCTTTAGCTCTTACTGTAGGCGAAGAAGCTGCAGCTTGCTTAGAAAAATTAGATTTTCCAAATGCTTTGGCTGCTATCTGGAAATTAATCAGTCGCGCCAATAAATATATCGACGAAACTGCTCCTTGGGTACTGGCTAAAGATGAAAGCAAATTACCTCAATTAGGTACTGTTATGTATCACTTAATGGAAGCTATCCGTATCAGCAGCGTTCTTTTAGCTCCATTTATGCCTTTATTGCCTGGCAAAGTATCCGAACAAATCGGTCAAGATTTAACAGCTTGCACTTGGGCTGACGGCTGTACTTGGGGTTTAACTACCGCAGGTAATCAAGTAGTGAAAAAAGATGCTATCTTCCCTCGTATTGATTTAAAAACATTGGAACAGCCTGCACCTACTCCTGCTCCTGTTGCAGAAGTAAAAGCTGAGCCTGAACAACCTGCTGGTAAAGCCGAAATTCAATACGAAGATTTTGACAAACTAGACTTACGCGTAGTTGAAGTTTTGGCTTGCAGCAAAGTAGAAAAAGCTGATAAATTATTGCAATTCCAATTGAAGATGGGTGATGAAATTCGCACCGTAGTTTCCGGTATCGCTAAATTCTACGAAAACCCTGAAGAATTAATCGGCAAAAAATTAGTTTTAGTTGCCAATTTAGCACCAAAGAAAATTCGCGGAATTATGTCCCACGGTATGCTTTTAAGCGCTGCTATGGATGATGACTCTATCTTAGAAGTTTTACAAGTAACAAAAGATATTCCTTCCGGTTCCAGCGTTAGATAGTCTTAATTTACAAAAAGGAGAATTCCGTATGCTATTTGATACCCATGCCCATATTTTGGACGAACAATTTGATAATGACCGCCAAGAAGTAATTGACCGCATCAATGAGCAAATGGGTTTAATCGTTAATGTAGGCTGCAATTTGGAAGATTGCCATCGTACCGTAGCTTTGGCTGAACAAGAAAAGAAAATCTATGCGGCAGTTGGTCTGCATCCTAATGATGCTTACTTATATACCGATACTTTGTGGGAAGAAATCTGTGAACTGGCTCGTCGTCCCAAAGTAGTCGGCATTGGCGAAACAGGCTTAGATTATTATTGGGATGATTCCACTCCAGAACAACAAAAAGAATTGTTTATCAAGCATATTGATTTAGCTAAAGCTTTGAAAAAACCATTAGTTATTCATGACCGAGAAGCTCATCGCGATACTTTAACTATTTTAAAAGAACAACACGCGGAAAAGGTTGGTGGTATTTTCCACGCCTTTTCCGGCAGTGTCGAAATGGCTAAAATTGTCTTAGATATGAATTTCTATATTGCTTTAGGTGGTCCTGTTACTTTTAAAAATGCTCGCAAAACTGTCGAAGTAGCTGCTATGGTACCTTTAGACAGATTGCTGATTGAAACAGATTGTCCTTATATGACACCTGTTCCTTTCCGTGGCAAACGCAATGAACCTGTCCTAGTTCGTCATACAGCAGAAAAAATAGCTGAAATTCGTGGTATTTCTTATGAGGAAGTTCTGCAAGCGACTTGGGAAAATGCTAAACGAGCTTACGCAATCAGCGAATAATAGAGGAGATATGAAGATGCAGTATATTGTTGCTTTAGACCAAGGGACAACCAGTTCCCGTGCCATTATTTTCGACCATGACCAAAATATCGTAGCTCTCAGTCAAAAAGAATTTGAACAGATTTACCCACAAACAGGCTGGGTAGAACATGACCCAATGGAAATTTGGGCTACGCAGTACGGTGTACTGCAAGAAGCCATGATTAAAGCCGGCATCACTTTAGATGATGTTGCCGGTATTGGTATTACCAACCAGCGCGAAACTACTATTGTTTGGGAAAAAGACAGCGGCAAGCCTGTCTATAATGCTATCGTGTGGCAATGCCGCCGTACTGCCGAGCTTTGCGACCAACTTAAAGCTGACGGCTGGGCAGATTATATCCAAGAAAATACAGGTCTAGTTATTGATGCTTATTTTTCTGCTACCAAAATCCGTTGGATTTTAGACCACATTCCTAATGGTCAACAACGTGCTGAACAAGGCGAATTATTATTCGGTACAGTTGACAGCTGGTTAATTTGGAAATTAACTGCTGGTCAAGTTCATGTTACTGATTATACTAATGCTTCCCGTACTATGCTTTATAATATTAAAAACTTGTGCTGGGATGAAAAGTTACTGCAATTATTTAATATTCCGACTTGTATGCTGCCGGAAGTGCACAATTCTTCTGAAATTTACGGTTATGTTCAAGTAGGCAAACCACAAAAACAAGTCCCAATTGCCGGTATTGCCGGTGACCAACAAGCAGCTTTATTCGGTCAAGCTTGTTTTACCGAAGGCTCTGCCAAAAATACTTATGGTACTGGCTGCTTCCTTTTAATGAATACAGGTAAGCATCTTATTCAAAGCAAAAACGGCTTAATTACTACTATCGCCATTGGCTTAAACGGTGAAGTAGAATATGCTTTAGAAGGCTCTATTTTCGTCGGTGGTGCTGTTATTCAATGGCTCAGGGATGAACTGCACATGATTGAAAATTCAGCTGATAGCGAAGAATATGCAGCTTCTTTAGCTGATAATGGTGGTGTCTATCTAGTTCCTGCCTTTGTCGGTTTGGGTGCACCTTACTGGGATATGTACGCGCGTGGCAGCATTTTTGGTTTAACTAGAGGAACAGGCCGCAGTCATATTATTCGTGCTGCTTTAGAGGCTATCGCTTACCAAACTAAAGATGTTTTAGAGGCCATGCTGGAAGAATCCGGCTTAACTTTAGCCGAATTAAAAGTTGATGGTGGTGCTTGCAATAATGATTTTCTCATGCAATTTCAAGCAGATATGATTGACTGCACTGTCAAACGCCCTACAATTACTGAAACTACTGCATTGGGGGTAGCTTATTTGGCAGGCTTAGCTGTCGATTACTGGCAAGATAAAAATGAAATTACCCGTCATTGGAATGCCGCTAAAACTTTTACACCACAAATGAGTACAGAAGAACGTACAGAGTGTTACCAAGGCTGGCAAAAAGCAGTGAAAAAATCTATGCATTGGCTTAATGATTAAGGAGGAAAGATTGATGGCAAATTCTTACTTAGTTGCTGCTATCCAAATGGATAGTCAAGACAATAAAGAAAACAACTTGCAAATGGTTGCTGCTTATCTTGAGGAAGCAGCCAAAAAAGGGGCTGCCCTTGTTGTCTTGCCCGAAGTAATGAACGGTTTATCCGAAGAACCTGAATTTGCCGAAACCATTCCTGGTCCTACTACTGATTTTTTATGCGCAAAAGCCTGTGAGCTGCAAATTTGGATTTGTGGTGGAAGCATCAGTGAAATTTGCTCGCAGACAGAACGCACCTTAAATACAAGCGTACTTATTGCTCCGACTGGAGAAATTGTTGCTAAATACAGCAAACTGCACAATTTTGATGTTACCTTACCTGATGGAACCGGCGTCTGTGAATCTTTAAAAAAACAAGCAGGTAAAAATATTATTACTGTTAACACACCTTTAGGTAAGCTGGGTTTTGCTATCTGCTATGATTTGCGTTTTCCAGAATTGTTTAGGCTTATGGCTTTAGAGGGAGCTGAAATTATCCTCCTTCCTGCTAATTTTACGCAAGCTACCGGCAAAGACCACTGGGAACCTCTTTTACGGGCTAGAGCTATCGAGAACGGCTGTTACCTCATAGCAGCTAATCAAACGGGGCAAAAACAACAATTTACGGCTTACGGCAATAGTATGATTATTGACCCTTGGGGTAATATTTTAGCTCGCGCTGGCGAAAAACCAGAAATTATTTACGCTGCAGTTGATTTGGAATTACTGGCTGAAACCAGACAGCGTATTCCGTCTTTGCAAAACCGACGCACAGACATTTATCAGCTAAACAAGGAGGCTAATTAAAAATGGCACAGCAATATTATCAATGGGAGGAAATCCTTTCCCAATATGATTTGCTTTGTAAAGAATTGACTCCCCTCTTAGCTAAAGCTGATATTTACCAAGGATTAACTTATATTAAAAATATTATAAAAAAACATCCATTATTAAAAAAACACCCAGAATTTTGGACTAATCATAAACATGATTTAAAGACCTTTAACATTCGTGGTGGCTTTTCTGAAGAAATTCGTGGTCATTATTTTTATTTTGATTACGATATCGACGAAGAAGATAAACTTTTTGACCTCTATGTTTACTATATCGACGGTAATCATTGGCTCTGCTACAGCAGTCCTTATTATGTACGACCTTATGGTCAAGATGATGTCTTAGCGACACCCATTTACAGTCAAGGTCAATGGTTTATCTGCAACGAAAACGGTGATAATCCTTATTGGCAACTAAGTTTCCAATAATAAAAAAATCAGTGCCCGAAAGAGCACTGATTTTTTTATTATTTTTCCTGCCACAAAGGTAATTTTACAATAAATCTACTACCTTTTTCTAATTCGCTTTCTACGGTAATTACACCATCGTGAGCTTCGACTAAGGCTTTCGTA
Source organism: Peptococcaceae bacterium (assembly GCA_017532485.1). Classification (GTDB taxonomy): domain Bacteria; phylum Bacillota; class Peptococcia; order Peptococcales; family Peptococcaceae; genus RGIG6463. Next base: position 5,591 of record JAFXJE010000097.1, read on the forward strand.
ATTGCTAAGCCTAAA
>JAFXJE010000098.1 GCA_017532485.1 Peptococcaceae bacterium
AGGAAATTGCTTTATAAGGACAAACTCCTACGCAATGACCACAACCTGCGCAAAGAGCAGGGTCAATCTCAGAAGTACATGGGTCTGTTTCTAATTGGTCTTTAGATAATAAACCACAAACCTTAACTGCAGCAGCTCCTGCTTGTGCTACAGTATCAGGAATATCTTTAGGTCCTTGACAAGCACCTGCCAAGAAAATACCTGCAGTATGAGTTTCTACAGGACCCAATTTAGCATGAGCTTCGGTGAACCAACCATCTTTATCATAACCAATACCAACAATTTGAGCCATTTTAGCAGCATCATTTTGTGGAATCATTGCATCAGCTAAAATAACCATATCAGCTAAAATTTCTACAGGTCTACCCAATAAAGAGTCTTCACCTTTAACCATCAACTGGTCTCCATCTTGATAAATTTTCGATACCCGACCACGAATATACTCTACACCATATTCTTCGCGTGTGCGATTATAAAATTCATCATAACCCTTACCTGGTGTTCTAACATCCATATAAAAAATGTAAACTTTTGTATCTGGACAATGGTCACGAATTAAGGTAGCTTGTTTTGCCGAATACATACAGCAAGTTCTGGAGCAATAAGATTTACCATGCTCAGGGTCGCGAGAACCTACACATTTAACCATCACTACAGTTTTTGGCTCTTTATGGTCTGAAGGACGCACAATATGACCCATGGTAGGACCAGAAGCATTAACTAAACGTTCAAAATGCAAACCAGAAATTACATCAGGATATTTACCATATCCATACTCACCATATACAGAATGGTCAAATTGGTCATAGCCTGTAGCCATTACAATAGCACCGTAATGTTCTACAAAAATTTCATCTTCTTGTTCATAATCGATTGCACCGGCAGGACATACTTTGGCACAGACACCACAGACATCTTTGCCTTCTTTTCTGCTCTTAAATTTCAAACAGCTTTCTCTATCAATAACTGGTTTATTTGGTATTGCTTGTGGAAATGGTGTGTAAATAGCCGGACGTTTCTGTAATTTCATGTTAAATTCATCATCAGCCTTGCCCGGACATTTAGTCATGCAAGTACCACAGCCTGTACATTTACTCATATCTACAGAACGTGCTTTAGAACGAATTGTGACATCAAAATTCCCTACATAGCCTTCTACTTTTTCCAATTCCGCAAAAGTAATTAATTTGATATTTGGATGACTGCTAGCTTCTACCATGCGAGGTGTTAAAATACAAGCAGAACAGTCGATTGTTGGGAAAGTTTTATCAATTTGAGCCATTTTCCCACCAATAGATGGTGTTCTTTCTAAAATATCTACTTGATAGCCGTTATTGGCAATATCTAAAGCAGCTTGAATACCAGCAATCCCACCACCTACTATTAAAGCACGTTTAGTAACAGGGGAATGACCTTTCTTCAACTCTTTGTTTTTGCAAACTTTAGCTACAGCCATTTTTGCTAAATCAATAGCTTTAGCTGTTGCTTCTTCATTTTGACCAGCATGAACCCAAGAGCAATGCTCACGAATATTAGCCATTTCAAACATATATGGGTTTAAACCTGCCTGAGCTACACAAGCTCTAAATGTATTTTCATGCATACGAGGAGAACACGAACATACAACTACACGATTTAAATTATGCTCTTTAACTGCTTCTTTAATCAAGTTCTGACCAGGTTCAGAACACATATATTTATAGTCTACTGCATGAACTACATTAGGATAATTTCTCATTTCTTCAGCTACTTTGGCACAATCGACAACAGAGCCGATGTTAGAACCACAGTGACAAATAAATACCCCTACTCTTTCCATTATGCCTCACCGCCTTCTGTGGACTTCTGTTGACCAATTTTGTTTACCAATGCTTCTGCTGGAACAAAATGTCTTGGAATACCTAAATCTTTATTTTCCATATTCAAAGCTACACCCAATAATTCTGTAAAATAATATACTGGTAAATCATAATGAACATTCTTTTCTTTACCAATTTGTTCTTGACGCATATCTAAATTAGCCATGCACATTGGACACGCAGTAACAATACAATCTGCACCACTTTTCTTAGCTGCATCAAGAATTTTCTCAGTCATTGGGAAACCTACTTCTGGACGGCAAGCTGTTAGACTGGCACCACAACATTCAGTCTTGAAACCCCAAGGCACAACTTCTGCACCTAAAGCAGTCATAATTTCATCCATGCTGATTGGATTTTCTGGATCATCAAAACCTGTGTCAACAGGTCTTACCATCAAACAACCGTAATAAGTAACTACTTTTAAGCCTGCTAACGGTATTTTAACAGCATACTAAATAGTATCTACCCCTAAATCACGGTAAAAAATATAAAACAAAGCACGTGCTTTAGTATCTCCTATATAAGGACGACCAATAATTTCCTCAATCTTTGCTCTTGTTTCTTCAGATTTGCAAACTTCTACTTCTGCGCGTTTGCTTCTAGCATAACAAGCTGCACAAGGAATAGCTACATCTAAACCGGCAGCTTCAGCAATAGCTAAATTTCTAGCAGGTAAACTTAATCCTAACCAATGGCTAGAACTGTGGGCAGCACTAGCACCACAGCAATTCCAATCCGGAATTTCTACAAGCTGAATACCAAAAGCTTTAGCTACAGCTTTTGTTGACATATTAAATTCAATTCCG
>JAFXJE010000099.1 GCA_017532485.1 Peptococcaceae bacterium
GATTTAGTCAATGCCTCTAGTCGCATCATGCATATTATTAAAATGACTAGCGTTGAAATAGCCTTTTTTGAGGTGCGAGAGCATGATGTAGTCTTCGTAACGGAAAATTTCTTTTCATTATTTGCGATGGATGTAAAAAATGTGGAGAATTTAAGCACGCAGGAGTTTGCCCAACTGTTTGCTGAAATACAAAAAAATAAAGTCTATAACAAACGTAATGATGAAAGTTTAATTTATGAGGTAAAAACGGAGTTAGGCGAATATCGTTATGTACGGTTAAATATCAATAGAAATAAGGATAGTATTACTGGTTTAGCGGAAGATGTAACTCAATCTGTTTTAGAACGCAAGAGAATAGAGTATGAGCGTGACTACGATTTGTTAACAGGGCTGATTAATCGCCGTGCATTTTATCGTCAAGCAGGAAAAATATTTAGCCAATCCGAACTTTTAGGCTGCACTGCAGTGCTGATGATAGACTTGGATAATTTGAAGGAAATCAATGATAATTATGGTCATGAACTTGGTGACCAATATATCTATCAAGCGACCAAAGCTTTTAAGGCAGAAGTGCCGAAAAATGCCTTGCTTTCCCGTCTATCTGGTGATGAATTTGTTTTGCTTTTAACTAACTATGAAAGCCGAGAAGCAATCTGGGCAGAAGTAGAAAGATTTATTGAACGAACTAAGCAAAATGTTTTTGTTGCACCAAGTGGAGAAAATATGCAAATAGGTTATTCAGGTGGGATAGCTTTTTATCCTGATGATAGCGAAAAATTGGATAAATTAATTAAATATGCTGATTTTGCCATGTATCAGATTAAGCGAACTGCTAGAGGAAAAATAGGTGCGTTTGACATGGAGGCTTATAATCGCGAAAACTTCGTTTTACAAAGTCGGCGTGAATTACTGCAGCTTTTGGCAGAAGGCAACTTACAATATTATTTCCAACCTATTTACGCAGCAAAAAATGGTGAGGTTTTTGCTTATGAAGCTTTAATGCGAGTAAATATGCCTACTTTACATTCACCTGATGATGTCTTGAAATTGGCGAAAAAAGAGAATAAACTGCATGAAATAGAACGTTTGTCGATGTTGAAATCTGTAGAATATTATCAAGCGTTATTAGCCAAAGGTGAGGTTGATGCGCAAGCTTATTTGTTTGTTAATTCTATAGCTAATGAATGTTTAACTGAGGCAGAACAAGAAGAGTTTGCTCAAATTTGTGGTGAATTAACTTCTAAAATTGTTATTGAATTGACTGAAAGTGCTGAAATTGCGTTGGAAGCTTTGGAAGTTAAACGCAATATGAATTGTTATTCAGGGTTATTGGCATTAGACGATTATGGCAGCGGTTATAACAGCGAGAAAAACTTATTGGAAATTGCACCTGAATTTATCAAGGTTGATATGTCTATTATTCGTGACATTGACAGCAATGAAGATAAGCAGCTGATTGTGCAAAATTTAGTTCAATATGCTCACAAGCGAGAAATGCTGGTTCTTGCCGAAGGAATAGAAACTTTGGCTGAATTACACAAAGTTTTGGAATTGGGTGTGGATTTACTGCAAGGTTACGCTTTGGCCAGACCAAATGCAGTTCCAGCACCAATAGCAGAATCTGCTAAAGAGATGATAGTTAATTTTTAAGTAAAAGTAACGACTATTGAATTAATAGCAAAAGTAATACCTACTCTTTCTATCGCAAAGATAAAAGAAATTCAAGAAGATTTAGCAAAACAAACGCTATAAAGAGAACAATGAAAAACGAGGTTAGGATAAAACTTTGTCCTAACCTCGTTTTGTTATTTTTATCAACTAATTACATTTCCATGTTGTGCCATACGTTTTGTACGTCATCATCTTCATCTAATTGGTCTAATAATTTATCCATTTGTTTTTGTAAAGATGGGTCCAATGCAGTGTATGTGCTTGGCAGCATGGTGATGTCAGCTTGGACAAATTCATATTTGCCTTCTAAAGCTTCACGTACAGCAGCAAAGTCATTTGGTGCTGTGATGATTTCGAAACCGTCTTCTTCAGTTACGAAGTCTTCAGCGCCAGCTTCTAAAGCAGCTTCCATCAAAGCATCTTCATCAATTTTATCATCAGCGGCAATTAATAATAAGCCTTTGCGTTCAAACATATAACTAACGGAACCAGCAGTACCTAAGTTGCCGCCATTACGATCTAAATAATATCTTACATTACCTGCGGCACGATTTTTATTATCTGTTAATACTTCGATAATCATAGCAACGCCGCCAGGGCCGTAACCTTCATAAGTAATCTGTTCATAGTTAGCACCACCGTCTTCGCCAGTACCTTTTTTAATTGCACGATTAATGTTGTCATTTGGCATATTGTCAGCTTTAGCTTTTTGAATAGCTAATTTTAAGGTAGCGTTATAATCAGGATTGCCACCACCATTACGTGCTGCTACAGTAATAGCTCTAGCATGTTTGGTGAACACGTTAGCGCGCAAGGAATCCATTTTATTTTTTTTACCTTCAATGTTGTGAATACGTCCCACAAAAATCTCTCCTCATATTATAAACTTTTTTGATTACCTACTATCTCTACAACTTTGTAATGATAGCATAAATTATTTGAAAATGCAATGCTTTTAATACGAGAGAGATACCTAAGATTTATTTTTAGCATATATTATAAAGTGATTAGAGGCAGGAGGTGGCAAAATGGAAAATTTACAGATTATCCCCGGAGTAATTATTGAAGAAAAAGCGAAAGTTGAGCATGAACAGGATATGCTTTATCGGCAACTGCGGCTGCCTAAAATTTTACCAGAACAAGGGGGTATAGGCAGGCTGCCTTTGCCGATTTGGCATCAGGGCAGTTTACCGATCTGTACTGGTGTAGCTGCTGCTAATTGTCGGATGATAGAGTATTATTTGGCAAATGGAAAAATGGTGAATTTATCGGCACTGTTTGTTTATCAGATGAATAGATTGTTTGACGGTTTAGATTGGAAAACAAAGGGGAGTACTTTGTCTGCTTCTATGCAGACCTTACAACAAAAAGGTATTTGTTTGGAAAAAATGTATCCAACTACAGCTGAAAATTGTGCGAGAAAATTTCCCGGAAAATATACGGCAATTCAAAAGATAATGAGTAATGCTGATAAATATCGGATTAAAAATTATGCGCGTTGTGAAAACTTGGAAGATGTTTTGCTAGCTTTGGCTGATAGACATCCAGTAGCTTTTTCAATGATTATTTATACGGACTTTTATCAAGCAGAAAAGGGGCGTGTTTCACCTTGTATTCGTGGTGAACGCATAGGTGGTCATTCAATGGTGGCTGTAAATTATGATTTGCAGCAAGAATATATTGAAGTAGTGCAAAGCTGGGGCAAAAATAAAAGTGGACCGACGGATAAGGGATATATGTATATTCCGTTTACTTGGTTTGAAAGAAAGATAGAAAATGATTTACCCTTGATGTTTGAAGCTTTTGTTTTGCTCTGACTATGTATATTCTTTGTGTCTTGGGAAAGAATAGGGGCAAAGGGGGAATATATATGGGATTTTATGCGGGGAGGTTAATCCTTGTAGGTTTGACTTTGTTAATTTTCTTTGGTTTGGCAGAAAGAGTGCTGGATAGAATGCATTTGACTGATAAGCAAGCCATAATTATCGTAATAGCTATTTTTATTGGGAGTTTTTTTAATGTCAATTTGTATCAAAGCAGTGAGTTGACAATACGCTTAAATTTAGGTGGTGCTTTACTGCCACTTGCTCTTGCCCTTTATGTGTGGCTGCAAGCTGGGACAATGAAAGAAAAAATGCGTTCGCTTTTTGGAGCAGTCTTGACCTCAGCTTTAATTATCGGTATTGGTTGGTTCTTCCGTAATGATGAATATGCTTTGCCAATTGATATGCTATATCTTTATCCTATTATTGCTGGTTTAATCGGTTATCTTTTTGGACGTTCACGCAAAGGTGCTTTTGTCGCCGCTGTTTTAGGGGTGCTTTTTACCGATATCGCCCACGGCATTTATTTAATTTGGACTAATACACCAGGGCTTGTCCATTTTGGTGGTGGTGGTATTTTTGACAGTATTGTTTTGGCAGGTGTCTTGGCAGTTTGTTTGGCTGAATTTATCGGTGAAAGTCGCGAAAGAATTCAAGGTGGACCGAGCAGCAAAAATAGAGATGCTAGTGTGTTGAAAAATCTACAGGCTGCTGGAGCGAAAGGAGATAAAAAGCATGGTTAAAAGCAAAAAAGTGCTCTTGTCTATCCTAGTAGGTGTGTTGTTCGTGACTGCATATGGTGTTTGGCAAGAAGAAAATTTGTTGGCGGTGTGGCAAAGTGGCAGTATAGAAAATGAACTTGATGAGCAAGCAGTTGGTACTTATTATACGCTGTATGACCAAGATACAAATGTAGTTTTGGAATATATGAGCAGGAATGTAGCAGTAGGTGACGAGCTGATTACTGGAGATAATAAACATTATCGAATTGTTCGGGTTGATGGTTTGACAGCATACTGCCAGCTTTTGCAAGATAAACGTTTGCAAGCTTTTCGGACGGAAGGGGAAAGTGCTCCAGCTGCCAGCTTCGGAAAAAATTTTCAGGCCGTTGCTATTTATTGTACCCATACCGATGAGTGCTATGTGCCGACATCAGGTACGGAAAGCAAAAATGGTGGCGGCGATATCCTAGAAGTAGCAGAAACAATTGTCGAGGTTTTGGAAAGTAGAGGGGTAAAAGTTATTCATAGCGAAAATATCCACGACCCACATGATGCCAATGCCTACCAACGTTCGCGAAAAACGGCTTCAGAATTGTTGCAGGGAGCTCCGGCTGCTATGATAGATGTGCATCGTGATGGCATTCCTGACCCTGAATATTATGCGACAGAAATAGATGGCGAACCAGCAACCCAGATTAGATTGGTTGTAGGTCGGCAAAATCAAAATAGCGAAGCTAATATTGAATTTGCCGAGAAGATGAAGCAGTATTATGATGAAGTTAAACCGGGTTTGATTAAGTCTATCTATATGGCAAAAGGTAATTATAATCAAGATTTAGCACCACATTCTATCCTATTAGAAATAGGTACCCATACTAATTCTTTAGAAGAAGCTAAAGTAGGTGCAGAAAATTTTGCCCAAGTTTTGCCGGAATTTTTAGGTATTAAAACTAATGACAGCAGCGAAAATACTGTGGGACAAGAAGTAGCAGAAAAGCAAGGTACGGCAGAAGAAAGTTCAGGTGGGATGGGTAAGTCTATTCTCTGGCTGCTCGGTCTTGCCGTAATTGGTGGTGCTGCTTTTATGTTTATCAGTCGCGGCTCTTTTGGAAAATAA
>JAFXJE010000100.1 GCA_017532485.1 Peptococcaceae bacterium
GAAATACAACTCAAATGATTATTCAAATCATGACGGAAACAGCGTTGTTGCTCAATTATCTCCAACAACTGTTGATTTTCTTCTACCAAAGTTATAATGTACTGCTGTTGTTCATCTACATTATGGAAAAGTGTTTGTTGTTCTGGCTTTTCCACAGCAAAATGATTAAAACCTCTGCTCTTGGCAGCTATCCAATTTCCCTCATGCAAAAAATGGACACCCTCACCAGGACAAACTGTTCCCACGAAATGCAAAGGTTTTCCCATCTTTTGTTCATATTCTTCGGCTAGCAGTAATGCATTTTCAGCAGCCACCGTACCCACTAACTGATAATCTTCACCACCAGTTAATGCATATTCCAAACTTGCTCCTGGATAAATAGGTACTTTATCTTCTTCCAAGACAATAGCTACACAGCTTGCTTCTGCAATTTCAAAACATTCTGACAACAAACCATCGCTAATATCATTCAAAGCATGAAAATCGTCTTGAAAAATTTCATTAAGCATCAGTACTTCACGACAGCAAGGTTCAGGATGAAAATGTTGTTCAAGCACACCGGCTCTTTCCACAGCATTAGCCAAATAAGATGTATGTAGAACACACTCCAAACCAGCTCTGCTCCCACCTAAAGGTGCAGTTACAAAAACCAAATCACCTGGTTTAGCATCACATCTACGATGCAAATTTTCTTTTTTTACCATGCCCATAGCCGTTACATTAATTGTCAAACCACTCTGCGAAGAAGTTGTATCTCCACCGATTAAATTCACTTGATATTTTGCACAAATTTCTGCTACTCCATCATAAAATCCCTGCCATTCAGCTAAAGGATAATCTTGTGGTAAGGCTATAGAAATCAATATGTTCGTCGGTATTCCACCCATAGCTGCAATGTCACTCAAACTGGCAGCTACTGACTTATATCCTAATTGTTGAGGTGAGATTGCATCTCGCAGAAAATGTACTCCCTCCGTCAACAAATCACAGCTAATCACTTGAACATATTCGTCATTAAAGGGCATTACTGCACAATCATCACCAATTGCCAAACTTACATATTCTGGTCGCTGAAGAGGAATATCTATTTTTTTGATTAAGCTAAATTCATCATATTCTTTCAAACTCATTCCTCCTTCTTTCAGCTTATTCAGTAATCTCGCCCACAGTACAAGAAATAGACTGCAATAAATCCTGTGGTTTCAAATAAAGCTGCAAACCACGCTGTCCAGCACTAACAATAATTTTCTCTTTTGTCAACATACTTTCATCAACAAAAGTCGGATATTCCTTTTTCATTCCCAAAGGTGAAACTCCACCTCTGATATAGCCGGTCAAACCAAGAATATCCTTCATCGGAACCATTTCTACTTTTTTATTCTTGCTCAAAGCAGCTAATTTTTTCAAATTGATTTCCTTGTCACCTGCTACACAAGCAACAAGAATACCTGTTTTATCCCCACGCAGCACCAAAGTTTTAAAAGCTTGTTCCAAAGGAATGTTCAATAATTCAGCTACATGCTCTGCCCCTAAATTTTGCTCATCCACTTCATAACTTAATAGCTCGTAAGCAATCCCTTTTTTTTCCAAAATTCTAGCTGCATTAGTTTTTGTCGTCTTTGCCATTTAAAGCCACCACCATCAATAACAATACAGTTCTTACTTTTTCACCACTTGGACCACGATTTTCAATCACCCCATCTGCTCCAATCCAGACACGATTTTCCTCCTCGCCCTCCAAAAAAGTCATCGCAAAGCCATCTAAATTCATTTTCCCGTATAATTCCTCTGCTTCGCTTAACTTAATATATTCCATCGTCCCATTTTCATAATAGGCTGTTAAATATTTGCGAAAAGTTAACGGTAAATCCTGTGGCTCGACTTGAAAATCACTTACAACTTTCGCCAAAAAGATTAACTGTTCTTTACTTAAAACAGCCCCTTCTTGTCCGTTTTCTTCTTCCAACTCATATTTATTTCCATCTTTAACCAATTTATAAAATTCCATCAACTTCACGCTCGCAATAGTTCAAAATTAAATCCACTACTTCTTCTAAGGATTTATCCGAAGTGTCAACTACAAAATCTGCCTGACAAAGCATCATTTCTCTGTCTGGTATTTGTCTAGCAATATCTTCATTGATACATTCTTTACGCAAAAAAGGCCGATTATTACGTCGCAAAACTCTTTCCCGAATAACTTCGTTCCTCGCCGTCAAACAAATTATTTTACCTGATTGTCGCAAAAGGGCCAGCCATTCCTCATCCACCACAAAAGTACCACCGGCAGCAATTACAGCTTGCTCCTTCTGCAATAATTTATTTAAAACTAATTTTTCTTCGGATTGAAAGCGTATTTTGCCATATTTTTGGCACAATCGCATCAAGGACATTCCTGTTACTTTTTCCATCTCCAAGTCTGCATCATAAAACGGTCTTTTCAATATTCCCGCCAAACGACGCCCAATGGCAGATTTACCTGTCCCCATAAAGCCGACCAAAATAATATTATCGCTCAATGGTTGTACCCCCTAACAATAAAGGTCGGGACAAAATAAGTCCCGACCTTTGCTTTCTTTTGTCCCTGCATTTTCTTTATTTTAACTACTATTTAAAATTCACCCTGTTTAGGTACAATACAGATAAAAGATAATTCCTCACTGCCAACATTAGTAAAGCTGTGTTCTGCACCAGATGGCACATAAGCGCAAGCTCCTTTTCCAATTTCATGCTCTTGACCATCAATCATCAAAACGCCTTTCCCATCAATAACATAATTAATATGCGGCCAATCATGTGCATGTTTTGGTGTATTTCCACCTGCCTCCACAGTCATAATTCGCATAACATAATCTTCCCAGCCTTCCTCTGGGCCAATCGCAACTTGCTTTACTGCATTTTTCGCACCGGAAGGTGTCATATCAACTTTAGGCATTTCATTTAAATAACGAACTGGCATTTGCATCACCTCATAAAAAATTTGCTTATATTATATCAATTTTTATAAGGAAGATAAATAGCTATAATTAATAATTTAAGCGAATTCTGTCTGAAACCATCGCAATAAATTCTGAATTTGTTGGTTTCCCTTTTTGCAAATTGATCGTGTAGCCAAAAAATTCTGTCATTAAATCTATATTTCCCCTGCTCCAAGCCAATTCAATCGCATGTCGAATAGCTCTTTCCACTCTGCTTGGCGTAGTATCATATTTGTCGGCAATTTTCGGATACAATTCTTTAGTTATCGCCCCTAAAAGATTTATATCTTCAAAAATAAACATAATAGCATCACGCAGATATTGATAACCTTTTACATGAGCTGGTACACCCATATTATGCAAAAGTGAGGCTACATCTACTTCTGTTGGAGCATGATTAGACATATTTTTATTCCTACTCAATGCTTGCACACTATAACGCGAAGGTTTTTCTGCAACACCAGTTTGAACTTGACCACTAATTTCTTTAATTCTTTCGTAAACACCTTCAAGCTCGAAAGGCTTCACTAAATAATCCTCCACGCCTTTTTGCATTGCCCGTTGAACCATGCTGTCATTAGCAAAAGCAGTCAACATAATAACTTTTGGTCTGTGCTCAAAATTTTGAATTTTATCTAAAACACCCAGCCCATCTAGTTTAGGCATAATCATATCTAATATAACGACATCAGGAGTAGTTTCTTCAATTTTCTTAAGACATTCCCAACCGTCATTGGCTGTCCCAACAATTTCAATTTCGGGCTTTTTTTGCAAAAACTCGCTTAAAATTCCTGAAAACTGTTGATTATCATCAACTAATAATACTTTACACATATCATCTTTCCTCCATTTTCTTCTTTACTCTTTTGATTTTGGATAAAGAATTGAATTTCCAGCATATTCTTTGTAAATTATTTGGTAATGTATGAAATTAAATGAATTTATTCCTTTTCTTTCCAGTAATATCATAACTATTATTTACAAATTTTTCAAGTGTTAATTTCAATTTTTTTCCTTTTTAATTTTTCTAAAAATTTTGAAAAGCAACAAAAAAAGACAAGTAACCAAATTATTAGCAATCGATTACTTGTCTTTTCCGACATTAATGCATATTTTCAAATAATTCTAAAGGGTCTATCGGCTCACCTAAATACTTAGCCGCAAAATAAAGTTGACCGTTAGTGTCAGATTTATTCGCTGTAATCCCGATAATATCCCCTTTTTTTACTATACCATCAGGTTTTATATAAACTTGACGACAATTTCCATAAGTTGTAATTAAACCATTATTATGTGCCAACATAATCTGATACTCATCATCTATCCTTGCTAAAGAAATTACCGTACCATCATAAGCAGCACATATTTCCTCATCTACAGCCGTTTCAATTAAAATTCCTTCAGCAAACGGCTGACCAACTACAGCCTCACTCCAACCATAATGACTGATTACTCGACCGGCAACAGGCACAGCTATTGTTTCTGTTATTTGTGAAAAATTACCGTTTACTTGCACCGCATCTTCCATTACAAAATTTGCATCTACCGTAAAACCATCTCGCAAAACTGCCTGACACTGCAAACCAAAATCCGAATCATTTTGAAAAACAGTTAAGATAAGAAAAAACATTCCTATTGTCCCAACTGTTTGCTGCAGTAGTTTCCACCCATAACCAGCCATCTTCATCACCTCATTTTCAAGATGTTCTACTTATTTATATCCAAAACATCTTGAAAATATTACTATGCTTCTTGCCCTAATACTACAGCAATATCGTGACGAATTCTTTCTGCCAGCATCGTTGTATCATTACTTTGTACTTCTTCCACATCAATTTTATTTAATACCGTCAGACGAATAGTTTTAGGCTGAATTAAAAACTTATTACGATTTAAAACATCTACTGCCCCATCAATAACAACTGGCACAATGGCTACTTTGCCTTTTTGAGCTGCCTTTAAACTACCAGGCTTAAATTCCAATAATTTACCATCAGTTGTTCTTGTTCCTTCCGGAAAGATTGTCAATGATTGACCTGATTTTAAAATTTTAGCAGCATTAATAATAGCTTCCAACGCTTTTCTCGTTTCACCACGCGCAATTAATACTGAACCAGAAGAAATGATCCATTGTTTGAAGAAAGGAATTTTCCCTAAATCATCTTTAGCCACAAAACCCATTGGTTTTGGAATACTATACATAATCGCTGGAATGTCAAAATAACTTTGATGATTAGCTACAAATAAAACTGCTTCATCTTGTGGCACATTTTCTAAACCTGTCACTTCCACCTTAACATTAGATAAGGCAAAACAACCTTTGCCAAATTTCATATAATATTTATGCGCTTTGGCATAAGCTTCTTCTGCTGTCAATTTACCTGCTTCTTTCTTCTTTTGAATAGAAGCTAGCCAAGGCTTGGAAAAAACAACATTCAAAATGATATAAAGATAAGTCAATAATGTACGAATAATAGTCAAAATAAATCCTCCTTAATTATTACCTCTATTATTGTTGCCAGTGTTCTCCATTCTAACACATCTCCTTCTAAAAGTCATCGGGCAAATTTTTTCTTTCTTGCAACATTTTCCAAAATATGTTAATCTTAAATAAATATTTGGTAAATATTGGAGGTTTTTGTTATGCTTGCTCAAATAAACAGCTGTACCTTAGCTGGTTTAACTGTCCATGCCATTCAAATAGAAGTAGATGCGGCGGGCGGCGTCCCGTCTTGGGATATTGTCGGTTTGCCCGATACAGCAGTCAAAGAAAGTAAAGAACGAGTTCGTACCGCCCTAAAAAATGCCGGCTTTGATTTTCCGCCACGCCGAATTGTTGTTAATCTCGCTCCTGCCAATCTCAAAAAAGAAGGTCCTATTTTTGATTTACCAATTGCAATTGCCATTTTAACTGTAACCGAACAGCTTTCTTTTTGTGATTTCAGCAAGTATGTTTTTCTCGGCGAATTAGGTCTAGACGGTTCCCTCCGCAAAGTAAAAGGTGTCTTACCAATTTCGTTGGCCAAACAAAATGAAGATGTTGCCTTAATTGTACCTTCCGACAATGGTGCTGAAGGAGCAGTTGGCGGTACGCCTACTTATGGTTTTCGCAATTTACAGGAAGTAATCGCTTTTTTGCAAGAACCAGACCTCGTCGCACCAGAAAAAATTCCAGATATTACATCACTTACCGAAAATAATTTTTCCGAACATCACGATTTTAAACATATTAAAGGGCAGTACGAAGCTCGCCGTGCTTTAGAGATAGCCGTAGCCGGTGGTCATAATATCCTCATGGTTGGAGCTCCAGGTTCCGGAAAAACTATGTTAGCCCAAGCCTTGCCGTCAATTATGCCACCCATGACTTTTGAAGAACAAGTTGCCATTACCACTATTTACAGTATTTCCGGTCTTTTACCTGCCAACCAGCCACTCATTACCGAGCGGCCTTTTCGTGCACCGCATCATTCAGCTTCGCAAGCCAGTATTATCGGCGGCGGCAGAATTCCCCATCCGGGAGAGCTTTCCTTAGCACATCACGGCATTTTATTTATGGATGAATTTCCGGAATATAAAAAAGATGTACTGGAAGCCCTACGGCAGCCTTTAGAAGATCAGGAAGTTACCGTTTCTCGCGTCGAAGCCCAAGTTACCTTTCCTTGTTCCATGCTTTTAGTTGCCGCTATGAATCCTTGCCCTTGCGGCTATTTCAATGACCCAACCCACGAATGTACTTGTACTCCAGTTCAAGCACAAAAATATCGCAACCGTATTTCCGGTCCTCTTTTAGACCGTTTTGATTTACAAATAGAAGTGTTGCCAGTAGCATTCCAAGAATTATACCAAGCAGAAGAGGCTGAATCTTCTGCAGATATTCGCCAACGCGTAATCAAGGCACGCCAAATCCAGCAAGCCCGTTACCAAAGCAAGCATATTTTCTGCAATAGTCAAATGACACAACAACACCAACGCCAATATTGTCAGCTCGAACCTGACGCCAAGGCTTTTTTAGAACAAGCCTTTAAAAAATTGGGCTTAAGTGCTCGTTCCCATAATCGAGTCTTAAAAGTTGCCCGTACTATTGCAGATCTGGCACAAGAAGAAAATATCTCGCTCGCCCATTTAGCCGAAGCTCTGCAATATCGCACCTTGGATAAAACCTTATGGCATCAGTAAATTTCGCCTTATACATTGGCAAATTTTTTGCATAGTATCCGCTATTTGATTATGTTATGCTAAATCATATCTTATTTAGAGCTGAAACGAGGCGGAATTTATGTATTTGAAAGTAATTTATGAAGACCAAACCACCTACGACTTAGAACAACAAATTGCTTTGCTGGATACTAAGCAATTTTACTTTATTGAACGATTTCTTTTGCAGGAAAAACAGAGAAGAAAGCAGGAAATTTATAATGAATGGCTAATAACTTTAAATGAGTTAACCAACAATTATAAATATACCGAATAGGGGGACTATTCTATGCAAATTCAATTTCACGGTCATGCTTGTTTTTCTTTTTATCTCAGCAATGGTAAACACTTACTCTTTGACCCTTTCTTAGACGGTAATCCAATGGCTAAAATCAGCAGTGCGGAAATTAATCCTGATGTTATCCTTGTTACCCATGGTCATGCTGACCATTTAGGAGATACTATTGCTATTGCCAAACGTACCGGAGCTTTGGTTATCAGTAATGCAGAAATTATTGATTATTGCCGAATGCAAGGTTTGGAAAATCTGCATAGCATGAATATCGGCGGCAGCTATAATTTTGACTTTGGCACAATTAAAATGGTTTCTGCCCTGCACAGTTCCAGCCTAACAATTGACGACAAAATTATCTATTTAGGCAATCCTGCTGGTTTCTTATGCAAAGTAGACGGCAAAACAATCTACCATGCAGGGGATACAGGCTTAAGCCATGAAATGACTTTACTGGGCAATGCCAATCGAATTGATATGGCTCTTCTACCAGTCGGCGGCAATTATACCATGGATATCCAAGATGCTATGCTGGCTGCTAGAGCTTTGCGTGCTCGCCATATTATCCCTATGCATTACAACACTTTCCCGGTTATCGAGCAAAATGTCAACTTCTTTGCTAACCAAATCTTAAACTACGGTATTCCATGTTCCGTATTAGCACCGGAAGAAACTTTAGAAATCTAAGCTGACTTTTCACAGCGACTTGCCATTATTGACAAGTCGCTGTTCTCATGCTACCATGAAAATGTACTTGGGGGTATAGCTCAGCCGGGAGCGTGAGCTAAGCGGTTACATACCCCTGCTCCTAAGCAATCAAAACTTTATATCTTGCTTCTTCACATCTGGGGGTATAGCTCAGCTGGGAGAGCGCTTGAATGGCATTCAAGAGGTCAGCGGTTCGATCCCGCTTA
>JAFXJE010000101.1 GCA_017532485.1 Peptococcaceae bacterium
GCAGCCAATGCAAAGGAACATATCATGTTTTTCATTGAAATATTGTAATTTATGCAAGAAACGATTGCGCACACGTTCTTTTTTACCTGGTCTAGGTTGATGACCGCCGGCCATTAAAGTATATTCATTGAACATGCAGCTATCCCATGTTCTTAATTTCAAGCCGTCTGTGCCACGCATCTTATTGTTGATATCAAAACAATGGCAAGTTGGGCAAATGTAAGTGCAAGTGCCGCAGCCTAAACATTTGAAATGGAAATCATTCCAAATAGGATCTTCAAACATATCCTTTAGTTTGCCAGGTAATTCACTAGGGTCAAATTGAATAGTTTGTGGTTCTTGAACAGGTAACTGCTCTGCTCCTTCTGTTAATCCATTTAAAGCATCAAGACAAGCTTTACCTTTTTCACTGATTGCTTCCAAACCATATTTTTCACCTAAATCGTATACTTGCACATCAGCTACGCTTTTTTCAGCGTGAGCTCTGTCTACACCCATAGAAGCACAGAAACAAGTTGCTTTTGGTGTATTGCAAGCTAAAGCAAAAATAATTGTGTTGTTACGTTTTTCTTGATATTGAGGGTCCACAAAACGAGGATCTAAGAATACTTTGTCTAAACATTCAATCCCTTTGGTATCACAATGACGCATCCCAAAGACTACTTGTGTTTGGTCATTTTTTGGCATTTCTTCGATAGCCAAACGTTTACCTTGTGCTTTAAATTTGTACATAGCCTCAGATTGAGGTAAGAAAATAGTTTTTGGTGACAATAAGACATTCCCATCCAGCATTAAGACAGAAACGCCCTCCTGTACTTGACTGTAAGGAGCAAATTGTGTCAAACCATGATAATCTACTGGCACTAATAAAGCATATTTTTGTGCCAATTGTTCTAAAACATTATTTAAATTAGATTTTTCAAAAAATTTCACAACAATCGCCTCCTTTACATAAACTCTTCTGGGTCATTAACATCATAACGACCTAAAGGAATTAAAGATTCTGTTTCTAAACCAGCATCGTATTGACCAAATAATTGGTCTAAATCTTTCTTGGCTTTTTTGTTCATCAACATAATTGGCACATCAGATGGACAAACCATGTCACATTGACCACATTCAATGCAGCGACCAGCAACATGGAATGCTCTGGTGATACCATAGAATTGGTTTTCAGATGCGTTAATATCTTTACTTTGCCAACCGGATTTGCTTTGGTCAAAAATGCAATTAGTACAATTACAAGCCGGACATACATTGCGGCAAGCATAGCAACGAATACATTTGCTGTATTGTTCCTGCCAGAATTTAGCTTTTTCGTCAGCAGACATAGCTTCAATAGCTTCTACATCGCTGTAATCAGGAGCTGTAGCTCTAGGAGTTACAGGCTGACCTAAAGTTCTGTTTGCATATACTGGGTTTGGATAACGGCATTCCTGACAAGCTTTTGCCAATGGAACATCAGCAACACCTTTAGCTGCTTGTTTTCTATCTTTCATCCCAGGACATGGTACACCAATAACGGTAAATTGTTCTGCCTTAATGCGTTTATCCTGTACTAAACGATTGAAAGCTCTTGTATCGCAGCCTTTAGCAAAGATAGCCACTTTTTCATCAGAGTAGACAAAATCAATTAAATAATTGCTTAAATTTTGTTGGCAATATTCATCCCAAACTAATTTTTCGGTTTCCTCAGCGGAACGAATTAATACAGGAGATGTTTGGTATGGTAAAGCACCTTTTTCCCAACCGATAACGACTGTAGCTTCACCTGATTCCAACAATTCTTTCGCAACTTTGCGCATTTCTTGTTGCATTTCTAGCATTATTCATTCACCGCCTCTTCTTCAAAATCTTGCATTTCAATTGTTACATCATCACGCAATTTTTGGTTTGGACCCAATTGACGAATGATTTCTGTCATTTCAGTAACAACTTCTTGGAATTTTGGACCTTCAGAACCGGAAATCCATCTAGTTTGAAAACGACCTGAATCAATACCAACATATTCTAACATTCTGGTCATTAACAAGAAACGGCGTCTTGTATAATAGTTACCTGTTGTATAGTGACAGTCACCAGGATGACAGCCTGCTACCAATACGCCATCAATACCACGTTGGAATGCCCGCACAACAAATTGTGGGTTTACACGACAAGAACAAGGTACACGCAATACTCTTACATTTGGCGGATATTGCAAACGGCTTACCCCTGCCAAGTCAGCGCCGGCGTAAGTACACCAGTTGCAGGCAAATACTAAAATCTTTGGTTCAAAATTTTCTGTTTTTTCTACAGGATTGTTTGACATAAAGCATCTACCTCCGCTAAGATTTGTGCATTTGTAAAGTGATTTAAGTTAGCCGCAGAGGAACGGCAAGTAACAGTACAAGCACCGCAGCCTTGACATAAGCTTGCATTTACTTTCGCTACTTGACGAGAAATGGTTTTCCCTGCTTTTCTTTCCTCGATAGTTTCCAAGGAAATTGCTTTATAAGGACAAACTCCTACGCAATGACCGCAGCCTGCACATAATGCTGGGTCAATTTCAGAAGTACATGGGTCTGTTTCTAATTGGTCTTTAGATAATAAACCACAAACCTTAACTGCAGCAGCTCCTGCTTGTGCTACAGTATCAGGAATATCTTTAGGCCCTTGGCAAGCACCTGCCAAGAAAATACCTGCAGTATGAGTTTCTACCGGACCTAATTTTGCATGAGCTTCTGTAAACCAGCCATCGTTGTCATAACCAATACCTACAATTTGTGCCATCTTAGCAGCATCATTTTGTGGAATCATCGCATCAGCTAAAATAACCATATCTGCTAAAATTTCTACCGGTCTGCCTAATAAAGAGTCTTCCCCTTTAACAATTAACTGCTCACCATCTTGGTAGATTTTAGATACACGACCACGGATATATTCTACGCCGTATTCTTCACGGGTACGGTTGTAGAATTCATCATAACCTTTACCAGGTGTTCTGACATCCATGTAGAAAATATAAACTTTTGTATCAGGACAATGGTCACGAATTAAGGTAGCTTGTTTTGCCGAATACATACAGCAAGTTCTGGAGCAATAAGATTTGCCATGCTCAGGATCGCGAGAACCTACACATTTAACCATTACTACTGTTTTTGGCTCTTTATGGTCAGAAGGACGTACAATATGACCCATAGTAGGACCGGAAGCATTAACTAACCGTTCAAAATGCAAACCGGAAATTACATCAGGATATTTGCCATAACCATATTCACCATAAACAGAATGGTCAAATTGGTCATAACCGGTAGCCATAACAATAGCACCATAATGTTCTACAAAAATTTCATCTTCTTGTTCATAATCAATAGCACCGGCAGGACATACTTTGGCACAAATACCACAGACATCTTTACCATCTTTTCTGCTCTTGAATTTCAAACAACTTTCCCTGTCAATTACAGGTTTATTTGGAATTGCTTGTGGGAAAGGTGTATAGATTGCAGGACGTTTCTGCAAATTCATGTTAAATTCGTCATCAGCTTTACCTGGACATTTAGTCATACAAGTACCACAGCCAGTACATTTGCTCATGTCTACGGAACGAGCTTTAGAACGAATAGTAACATCAAAATTACCAACATAACCTTCCACTTTTTCCAACTCAGCAAAAGTAATCAATTTAATGTTTGGATGACTGCTGGCTTCTACCATGCGAGGTGTTAAAATACAAGCAGAACAGTCAATAGTTGGGAAAGTTTTATCAATTTGAGCCATTTTACCACCAATAGATGGTGTTCTTTCTAAAATGTCAACTTGATAACCATTATTAGCAATGTCAAGTGCCGCTTGAATACCAGCGATACCACCACCTACAACTAAAGCACGTTTAGTTACAGGAGAGTGACCTTTTTTCAATTCTTTATTTTTACAAACTTTAGCTACTGCCATTTTTGCCAAATCAATAGCTTTTGCTGTCGCTTCTTCGTTATGACCAGCATGTACCCAAGAGCAATGCTCACGGATATTAGCCATTTCAAACATATATGGATTTAAACCAGCTTGAGCTACACAAGCTCTAAATGTATTTTCATGCATACGA
Source organism: Peptococcaceae bacterium (assembly GCA_017532485.1). GTDB lineage: Bacteria > Bacillota > Peptococcia > Peptococcales > Peptococcaceae > RGIG6463. The sequence goes on from JAFXJE010000101.1 coordinate 4,088, forward strand.
GGAGAGCAAGAACATACAACTACACGATTTAAGTTGTGTTCTTTTACAGCTTCTTTAATCAAATTTTGTCCTGGTTCAGAACACATATATTTATAATCTACGGAATGAACGACATTAGGATAATTTCTTAATTCTTCAGCTACTTTGGCACAATCGACAACAGAGCCAATATTAGAACCGCAGTGGCAGACAAATACCCCTACTCTTTCCATTATGCTTCACCGCCTTCTGTAGTCTTTGCTTGACCAATTTTATTTACCAACGCTTCTGCTGGTACAAAATGTCTAGGAATACCTAATTCTTTATTATTCATATTTAATGCAACACCCAGCAGCTCAGTAAAATAATAAACCGGTAAATCATAATGAACATTCTTTGCTTTACCAATTTGATCTTGACGCATATCTAAGTTTGCCATGCACATTGGGCAAGCTGTTACAATGCAGTCAGCACCACTTTTCTTCGCTGCATCCAGAATTTTTTCTGTCATTGGAAAACCAACTTCCGGACGGCAAGCAGTTAAGCTGGCACCGCAGCATTCAGTCTTGAAGCCCCAAGGCACAACTTCTGCGCCTAAAGCAGTCATAATTTCATCCAAACTGATAGGATCTTCTGGATCATCAAAACCGGTATCTACTGGTCTAACCATCAAGCAGCCATAATATGTTACTACTTTTAAGCCTGCTAATGGTTTTTTTAACGCATTTTTATCAGTATACACACCTAAATCACGATGGAAAATATCCAACAAAGCTCTTGCTTTGCTTTCGCCTTTATATGGACGACCGATAATTTCTTCAATTTTAGCTCTTGTTTCTTCAGATTTGCAAACTTCCACTTCCGCACGTTTGCTTCTGGCATAACAAGCAGCACAAGGAATAGCTACATCTAAACCTGCAGCTTCGGCAATAGCTAAATTTCTAGCCGGCAAACTTAAGCCAAGCCAATGACTGGTACTATGAGCCGCACTGGCACCGCAGCAATTCCAGTCCGGAATTTCTACAAGCTGAATACCAAAAGCTTTAGCTACAGCTTTTGTAGACAGATTAAATTCAATTCCGGTAGAGTCAAGGGAACATCCCGGATAGTATGCATATTCCATTATCTATTTCCCCTTTCCGCTTCATCCATTGCTGCAGCCTTTGCAAAAATAGATTTAATTTCTTCGCTATTTTTAGGTTTATGTGGTACTAAATTCAATTTTTGTTTTGCTAAATAAGGGATACCATAGGAAGTATCTTGGAACAAGTGTCCTGTCGCTACATTGCGGCTAACAATTAAGCCAGGCTCATACATTCTGCCTAGAGATTTTACTATTGTGTTATAAATATTGTTAAATTTATCAATATTCTTTTCAGCAATATAACCTCTTTCTTTAGCCATAATTCTTAATGTTTCCATTACTTTAGCAACTTCTACCCCCTTAGGACAACGGGTAGAACAGGTTTCACAAGTCGCACACAGCCAAATAGCTTTTGTTTTCATAGCTTCTTCAACTAACCCCATCTGTGCCATGCGCATTACCTGACGTGGACCATAATCCATGTGTTCAGCTACTGGACATCCTGCCGTACACTTCCCACATTGATAACATTTTGTAACATCAACCTGACTCCGAAGGAATAACTCGTCTCTTAACTCCTGGTTCTGCATTTCTTGCAATGTCAACGTTACCACTCCTCTATTAAATATTTTTTATTAGCCTTAAAATATAAATAATTTGTGATTTTTCTCACATTATTATACCAACTATAAATTTTTTTGTCTACGCATTGGCATATACCGTTCACATTAAGAACCCAATCCACAAATTTTAGTTATAGTTTTTAGCTATGGTACATAAATACAAGCTATAATTCATTATAAATTATCGTCTTAAAAAAGTCCACTTTTCTATTATAACTTATATATGCAATAATAGTATCATAACAATTATTCTTTTTTATATTATTTTTTTCTATATACACTTTGCCGTTTTTAGCTACATGAAAAAATGAGGTTGAGACTCTTGTCCCAACCTCATTTTTATTTATCAGCTTATTTTGCTTCTAATACTTCTGTTAATTGTGGAATAATCTGTTTCTTTCTGGATACTGCGCCAGGTAAATATACTCTGTCTGTACTTTCTGGATGGAATGCAGCTTTAGCAGTTTCTACTGCACCTTCACCTACACACAGTAATTCAGAGCCTTCTTCTAAGATATCGGTCAACATAAAGAACAGCATATCAGCTTCATGTTCAGCAAAAGTATCTTGCATATATTTTTCCATGCGTCCTTTTAATGCAGCTAATTCATCTGCATTCATTGAAGTTACTTGACCTACACCATAAGTGGTATTACCCGCAGTGAATTTTTTGAAGTCTAAATAGAAGATTTCTTTTTCTGTTTTTTCTGCTAAGTTGCTGCCAGCAGCAAACATATCTTTAGCATACGCTTGAATATCTTCAATTCCTGCAATGCCTGCTAATTCTTCAGCAGCCATTTTATCCATCTTAGTGCAAGTTGGAGAACGGAATGCTAAAGTATCAGATAAAATTGCGGAGCAAAGTAAACCGGCAATAGCAGGTGCTGGTTTTACATCATATTCTAAATAATTCATATAAATGATAGTAGCTGTGCATCCTAATGGCATATTTCTGAATAAGATAGGTTCTTTTGTTTGCACATCACCAATTTTGTGGTGGTCGATAATTTCTTTGATTACACCTTCGTTCAAATTATCAACAGACTGAGCCACTTCATTGTGATCAACTAAAATTAACATTTTATCTTTACCATCAGCCAATAATTCTGGTGCATTTACGCCAAAATGATCTAATACAAACTGTGTTTCAGGACTTACATCACCTAATCTACCTGCCACAAAACCTTCCATAGTTACTTCATTTTTTAAAGCAGCATAAGCCAATGCAGAACAGATAGAGTCTGTATCCGGATTTTTATGACCAATTACCCAAGTTAAATTTTCCATCAATAAATTCCTCACTTTTTATATATTAGAACGACAAACGTTCATATTCCTCTCTTATTTTATCCCTAATAAGCCAAGGATACAACCATATTTTTTCATTTTCTTATGATTAATCTTTCTTTTCTTCATGTAAAATCTGTTTATAAAAACTTTCTTCTAGATAAAGTGGCACTAACGGATTGTGACCTGTCACTCTATCTTTAACAGCCAAAACAGTAGTTGGAGCTTCACTATATTTCATAAATAAAGTATCATGACCTACGCAAAGACCTAATAAGATATTAAATTCCGTTTTCATTTGGTTTAAGAATAACGCTTGTCCTATTGGATTACACAAAGTTTTTTTGTCCAATCTAGGATTAGAAGTATCTATTCCTAAACTTTCTTTAGGCAACGCACAATTTTTACAGATAATAGCTGTGACTTGAAAACCATTTTCTCGCAGCAAATTGGTAAAAATTTTTGTTTCTTTACGCAATCCATGACAAAATGCAACACCAATATGTCGATAACCACAAGCTTTTAAAAATTCTATCGTTTCCTCAACACGTGTCTTTCTTTCTCTGCCATAAGCATTTAACATAGCTGAATGATAGGCTATTTTATGATTTTCTTCTTCTTGATACAATATTTTAGATTGCTGTTGCAATTCTTCATCACGGCTTGGACAATTTGCAGGAAATTTTTCAATATCACCTTTTGAACAAGCATGAATACCACAATAATCACATTTTGACATTTTCTACTATCCCCTTTCAAATACTCGTTTTTATGTAAAGAGGCTAGGACTTCTGTCCCAGCCTCTCTCTAGTTTTACCTAGCTGTAATCTTATTTATTAGCTCTTTCAACATAAGATTGATATCTGTCAACACTGTTTTGTTTTGCTTGTGCAAATAACTCTTCAGCTTGTTCTGGGAACATTTTTGCTAAAGATGTATAACGTGTTTCAGTATTGATAAATTCTCTGAATTTTTCGCTATCTGGTTCTTTGGAATCCAAGATAAATGGATTTTTGCCTTCAGCTTTCAATTCAGGATTATATCTCCATAAATGCCAGTAGCCAGATTCTACAGCTTGTTTCATTTGCTGCATAGCACCACTTAAGCCGCCTTTAATGCCATGGTTAATGCAAGTTGCATAAGCAATAATTAAAGATGGACCATCATAAGCTTCAGCTTCAGTAATAGCTTTAATTGCTTGGTTCATATTTGCACCTAAAGCAATTTGAGCTACATAAACATTGCCATAGATGGTGTTCATCAAGCCCAAATCTTTCTTCTTAGCTTTTTTACCACTAGCAGCAAATTTTGCAATAGCTGCAGTTGGAGTAGATTTAGAAGCCTGACCGCCTGTATTGGAATATACTTCAGTATCAAATACCATAATGTTGATATTTTCGCCACTAGCCAATACATGGTCTAAACCACCGTAACCGATATCATAAGCCCAGCCGTCACCACCAAATACCCATTGAGAGCGTTTGATAAAGTGATCTTGGTAAGTTGCGATTTCTTTTAACAATGGTGTATCTGCATTCTCCAGTAATGGAATAATAATGTCAGAAGCTTTTCTTGTTTCTTCATATACATTTAAGTTATCTAACCACAATTGGAAAGCATCTTTTAATTCAGCGCTAATGTCAGTTGTTAAAGCTTCTTTAACCATATCAACTAAACGAGCTCTGGACTGTAAGTTAGCTTGCAGCATACCAAAACCAAACTCAGCATTGTTTTCAAATAAAGAGTTAGCCCAAGCTGGACCTCTGCCTTTGCTGTTTGTACAGTATGGCATGCTTGGTGCAGAAGCACCCCAAATAGAAGAACAACCTGTTGCGTTAGCAATCATCATATGATCACCAAACAATTGAGTAATCAATTTAGCGTATGGAGTTTCGCCACAGCCGGCACAAGCACCAGAGAATTCCATTAATGGTTCACTGAATTGAGAACCTTTAATTGTTTTAATATTTGTTAAGTGAGCTTTATTGCTTACATTATGAGTAGCAAAAATCCAGTTTTTACGGTCTTTAGCAACAGCTTCTTCTACATCTTTCATTACTAATGCTTTATTCTTAGCAGGGCAAACCTGTACGCAGCTGCCACAACCTAAGCAGTCCATAGGACTAACTTGCATTCTGAAGGACATACCAGCAAATTCTTTGCCATTAGCTGGGATTGTAACCATATTTTCAGGTTTTTTAGCTGCTTCTTCTTCAGTCATCACAACAGGACGAATTGCTGCATGAGGACATACTAAAGAGCATTGATTACATTGGATACAATTTTCAGGAATCCATTCAGGTACAGAAATAGCAGCCATACGTTTTTCATAACGAGAAGTGCCTAATGGGAAACTACCATCTTCACGACCAACAAAGCAGCTAACAGGTAATTTATCACCTTGTTGCGCGTTCATTGGCTGAACAATTTTAGTGATAAATTCAGGTGTTGCATGGCAAGTAGCTTTAGCTTCTGCAACATCTTCGCAAGCAGCCCAAGCAGCTGGTACTGGAACTTCCACTAAAGCTGCTTCTGCTTTATCTACAGCTTCCCAGTTCATTTGAACGATAGCATCACCTTTTTTGCCATAGGTCTTTTTAATTGCACCTTTCAATAATTCTACTGCTTGTTCATATGGTAATACATTGGATAATTTAAAGAACGCAGCTTGAGTAACCATGTTAATTCTGCCGCCTAAACCAACTTCGCCGGCAATCTTAACAGCATCAATAATATAGAAACGAATGTTATTTTCAGCTAAATAACGTTTCATTTTTGCTGGTAATTTTTCGTCCAATTCTTCTACTTTCCAAGGGCAGTTCAATAAGAATGTACCATTTGGTTTTAAACCTTCTAATACTTCATATTGTTCAATGTAGCTTGGTTTATGACAAGCAATGTAGTCAGCTTGGTCAATTAAATAAGTAGAACGAATTTTATCTTTACCAAAACGCAAGTGGGAAATTGTTACGCCACCAGATTTTTTAGAGTCATAAGAGAAATAACCTTGAGCGTACATATCGGTGTTGTCACCAATGATTTTAATAGCGTCTTTATTAGCACCTACTGTACCGTCAGAGCCGTAACCCCAGAATTTGCAGCTGATTGTGCTGCTTTCGTTAGTTACTACTGGCGCACCTACTGGTAAGCTCTTGAAGGTAACATCATCATTGATACCGATGGTGAAATCTCTTTTTGGTTCTGCAGCTGCTAAGTTTTCATATACCGCAATTAATTGAGCAGGTGTCACGTCTTTAGAACCTAAACCGTAACGACCACCAATAATCATTGGGCGTTTTTCCATATCATAATACAGATTTCTTACATCTTCATATAATGGTTCGCCTAAAGCACCTGGTTCTTTTGTTCTGTCTAAAACGCAAATACGTTTTACAGACTCAGGCATAACAGCCATGAAGTGTTTAGCAGAGAATGGGCGATATAAACGAACTTTTAATAAACCTACTTTTTTGCCTTGAGCATTTAAGTAGTCTACTACTTCTTCTAAAGCTTCACATACGGAACCCATTGCAATAACTACTTCTTCTGCATCTTCAGCACCATAGTAGTTAAATGGCAAATAAGTTCTGCCTGTTAATTTAGAAATTTCAGCCATATATTCATCAACAGCATCTAAAATATTGTCACCATAATATGGGTTAACAGCTTCTCTTGCTTGGAAGAAAATATCTGGGTTTTGAGCTGTACCTTTTACAATAGGGTTATTTGGATTTAAACCTCTTTTTCTAAATTCAGCAACAGCTTCATAATCTACTAATTTTGCTAAATCATCATAATCCAATACTTCGATTTTTTGAATTTCGTGAGAAGTTCTGAAACCATCAAAGAAATGGATAAATGGAATTCTGGATTTCAAGGTAGCTAAGTGTGCAACAGCACCTAAATCCATAGCTTCTTGAACGCTGCTGGAAGCCAACATAGCAAAACCTGTTTGACGGCAAGCCATGACATCAGATTGGTCACCAAAAATAGATAAGGCATGAGTAGCTACAGTACGAGCTGTTACATGGAATACGCATGGTAATAATTCACCGGCAATTTTATACATAGTTGGCAACATTAACAATAAACCTTGAGAGGCTGTATAAGTAGATGTTAATGCACCTGCTGCTAAAGAACCGTGAATAGTACCAGCAGCCCCTGCTTCAGATTGCATCTCAACAACATTAACTGTCTGACCAAAAATGTTTTTTCTA
>JAFXJE010000102.1 GCA_017532485.1 Peptococcaceae bacterium
TGTTTTTGCATCATATTCAGCTTTAGCAGCATCATATTCAGCTTGAGCTGCGTCTAATTTAGCTTGGTTGTTAGCTGCGATAGCTGCGTTTTGTTCAGCTAATTCAGCATTAGCTGCTTCTTGACGAGCTGCGTTTTCTTTAGCAGCTGCACATTCTGCAGATTGAGAACCGTCTAAAATTTTGATGTTGTTGAAGGTTGTAGCTGTGGAGATACGGTCAACCTCTTCTTTTAATGCATCAATTTCAGCTTGTGTTTGAGAACGGTCGTTGTTGTCATAAATACCGTTGGAAGCTTGAACAGCTAATTCACGCATACGTTGTAAAATGGAGTGAGTTTCTGTTAAAGCACCTTCAGCTGTTTGTACTAAAGAGATACCGTCTTGAGCATTTTTGGAAGCCATGGATAAACCACGGATTTGTGCTCTCATTTTTTCGGAAATAGCTAAACCAGCAGCGTCGTCGCCGGCACGGTTGATTCTATAACCGGAAGATAATTTTTCCAAAGATTTGGAAACTGTGTTGTTGTTACCTGTTAATTGGCGTAAAGAGTTCATCGCCGCAATGTTGTGTTGAATTCTCATGATATTTTCCTCCTTGAAAATATAATTCAATAAATTTTTGTTTTTGCTTTGGATTGTAATAAAAATAGAGTGACGTCAGGTTCTATTTAGAAATTACAATTTTAGCTTTACAGTTTCTATATCGTACAGTTTTGGATTTTGTTTAGGGGTAATGAAAAAATTTTTTGAAAAAAATAAAAAATTTTTCAAACCCCTCATACCTCCCTTTATTTCTTTATATTTGCAAGTGGCTGGATAGAAAGAGGTTGATTGTTTTTCCATTTTTTGTATGTTATACTTGTGGTGTTGCTACCACCTAATCCGGCAACGGAAGGGGGTGTTAGTATGGCATTTTTATTATCCCTGTTAGTTTCTATCATAGCAAGTATAATTGCTCATTATATTTGCAAGTGGCTGGATAGAAGCAGGTAGCAATACAGCACAAATAAAAAACCGGTAGCCCACCCGCTACCGGTTTTTTGTTGCTTTTGTTAGCATGGAATTTTTATATCCCTATGTTCCTGCAAGCATATTATAGCATACGCAGATTTGATGTGCAATATGCATGGCAGGGCAATTTTATTGTTTTTCCATTTTTTGTATGTTATACTTGTGGTGTTACCTCCCAAAAATCTGGTGACAGATCGGGGGTATTGTCTTCCATTATGGCGGGTGTCATTAGTCATCTCATCTGCAAATGGTTAGATGGAAGGTAGAAGGTAACTAACCTAGTCAGCTCAGACTATAACAGCCAGAAAGAAAAACCCCCGATAGCCCAAATCTATCGGGGGTTTTCTGCTTCAAGTATGTCTTTTGCAACATTGTCCTTACAACCTAGATTTAATCTAGTCTAGGCACATTATAGCATACGCAGGTTTGAGGTGCAATATGCATGGCAGGGCAATTTTATTGTTTTTCCTATTATACTGCTGCGTTTTCGGGATAGGAAACGATTGCTATGGAAACTGGGCCTATGCCTTTGCCATGCATTTCCAATTTTCCAGCTGCTGCTGTTGAGAGGTCGATTATTCTACCTTTGGTAAAAGGTCCTCGGTCTGTAATTGTAACATCAACAGACAAGCCGTTCCATAAGGCTGTCACGCGTACTACTGTGCCAAATGGCAGTGTTTTGTGAGCAGCTGTCATTTCATATTGATTATAAATTGTCCCACTGGCTGTCTTTCTGCCATGGAATTTCCCACCATAATAGGAAGCGATACCTTCTTCATAAACTGTCAACTCACCGTTAGACCCCATTACTCTGCCAGCTAAGCCAGAATTTCTGGAAACACCTGTTGTTTGTTCATACAGAGGTAAGTTTAATAACGGTTTAAACCAAACTGATCCTGAACCTGGTGTAGTTACCCAAGAGTTTTTCTTTTTCTTGGTAGTATCCAAGGTCAAGGTACTGCTGGCATCATCCCAATTCATTTCTGCATTTAACACATTATAATAGAAATGAATTGGCAGATAAACAATGCTGTTTTCATGCTTCAAGGGATAAGCTGCATCATCGCTTCCGTAGGCTGCTGCATTTTCTAAATCCAAAACTAGTTGATAGCGTTCGCGAGCAGTATTAAGGATTACTTTATCCTCTGCCTCTCCTGTTGCCCAGCCCAGCGTAACACCGTAAAATTCCATTACTTCACGCAAAGGCAGATAGGTCATATCAAGTATTCGGATAGCTTCATTTTCGCAAACAAGTTTTTTACCATCACATACAATTGTCAATTTTGTTTCTTCGGCATCAACAACAGCACCTTTTTCAACTACATCACTATTTTCAGGCAGAGAAGTGTCCGCCCACGCAGGCATTGCTGTCATCATCAGAGTTAATATGAAAAAAGTCATAGCCAACAACTTTTTCACCAATAACTCCTCCTTTCCATATTTAAACTCACGCTATTATACATGATTGTTACCTATTTGTAAAGTTTTATACATATAATTGTCCACAATGGGAAAAATAAGAAAAACTAGCTAATCAAAAAAATCCCCCTCCGACGCTTTTCTTTCGGAGGAGGGATATGGGGTGATTATATGATTCCACGCATAAAATTTTTGCGCGTTGTATTTCTATTTTTTTTTGCTTTGATTACTTTTAAGCTCGCTTATGAACAGCTCTATCATGCTGCTCTGCTGACAGGCAGTATCAGCGAAGAGCATCCATTTATAATTTGGCTAGATGCTATTTTTTAGGTTTTGTTCCCCAGTAAACTGTAGCAGCGCCAAAGCCTACACCTTTATAATCTACATCTACCAAGCCAGCTTCGATAAACATTTCTTTAATTTTATCTTGGCTTGGCAAGCTTTTTAAAGATTCTGCCAACCAAGTATAAGCAGGAATTTGGCTGTTAATTTTTTTATTTTTATCTACCAAATGTCCCATAATTGGCACTATTTTAAAGTAGTAAATATTAAAGAACCAACGGAATAAGAAAAATTTTGGGCGAGATACATCAATGCATACTACACGACCACCAGGTGCTACTACTCTTGCCATTTCTTGAATAGTCTTTGGAATGTCTAAAACATTGCGCAAAGCAAAACCGTTGGTAGCTGCTTGGAAAGTATTGTCGCCAAAAGGTAAATCCATGGCGTCACCACGCACAAAGGTAATATTTTGGTAAGCGGTTTTTGCCAATTTTTCATTAGCTACATCCAACATATTTTGGGTAAAGTCCAAGCCTACTACAGAACCTTTGGCACCTACAATTTTTCTAGCTTGGAATGCCATTTCCCCCGTACCACAGCAAACATCTAAAGCACGATCACCTGTTTTCAAGGCTGTTTTTTTCATAACCAGCTTTTGCCAGCCCTTCAACATCCCCCAAGTCATCAAGTTATTCATTTCATCATAATGGTCAGCTATTTCTGTAAAACATTCTTGTACATATTCTTTTTTATGTTCCATTTTCTCCACCTCATCTATAGCTCAAGCACATTTTAACCAATACTTATCCTTATTAGGATACTTGAATTTTATTTTTTGTCAAGCATTTTCCAGTTAGCCAACGGATAGTTTTTGCCAAAAATAATCTTTCCAACGCTTGACTAGCTGGTATTGTTCACGCACACTACGATATTGCTGACGGGTCACAAATTGCTGCCCGTTTTTAAAATGCAGCACAGCATAGCCGTTTGCATCTTTGCTGATTTTAGCTATTTGTTCATAAAGAAAATAGCCTAATACTCCATCATGGGCAAATTCTTTTTCTCGCGTCTTTATGGGAATTAAGGTACAGCTTTCATGCAAAAACAGTATTCCTTTTCTGCCTGATTTTAAATTAACTTGCTCCTCCTTTTCAAACCAATTCAATCGTGCGCGCTGCAGTTCTGTAGTGGTGGCATAGCGCAAAAGCATCTTTTGATGAACTTTGCTGATTTTCTGCTCGACAATTTCTACACGCTGGTCTAAATAAGCTATTTCTGTCCAATCGTCCCAATTTTCTGTATAAGCAGGACAATAATATAAAACTGATGTCATAAGCATCTCCTCCACCATCATCCTACGATAGTTACCATTTTCTGTAAAATTGTCAATAACAGCATTTTTACGCCATTTTTTACCTCATTTGTGCAAAAATAGCCCTCGCCGACACTAATTGTGTTGTTATTGCTCATTTTACAATTTTTGTCAGCGATGTTATCTTACAACCACAGGAAGAGCTCACCTGAAAAAACAAAATTACAAAAAATTTATGGAGGTATGCAAAATGGATAAACAAACTTCAAAATTGAAACTTACTGTTCAAAATGGTACTACTACTGCCAGCAAGGTATTTGGTAATATCAGTGAGGCAGCTACTGATGACCAGCTGAAACAAGCCGGAGAAATTATCGGTGGTTTACAAACAGGGGAAATTCAATATATCAGTCGTATTGATGAAAAAGTTTTAAATGAAGATGCTGAGTAAGCTGCATAAAAAGGAGGATATTTATTATGGCAAATGAAACAAAAAAATTATCTATGATTTTTGGTGCTGATGGGGGCAGTGATGTAACTATTTCTGTAGACAATCCAGTAGAAGATTTGAATTTGGAAACTGTAAATAGTGCAATGGAAGATATTACGCAATTAAGTGTTTTCGTGGATAAAAATAATCTGCCGATTACTTCCAGTAAAGGAGCTAAAATCACTACTACTACTGTGCAAGAATTGTTTTAATTGATTAAGGAGGGATATGATGCTTCATTTTGAACGGGGCGAATTTATCCGTACGGTCACTTTGATGTTGGCTTTATGCAATCAGCTGCTCCAAGCAGCCGGTCATCCTATCCTGCCAATCAATGAAACCGATTTGCAAAATTTGATTTCTGCACTGTGGACTGTATTGGCATCTCTTTGGATGTGGGTCACAGCGAGGCAAGGAGGTGGAAAATGAATAAGGTGTTTATTGCCGTCGGTCATGGAGGCAGAGACCCAGGTGCTTTAGCCAATAATCTACGCGAAGCTGATTGCAATCTGGTTATGGCTTTGGCTATGGAACAAGTCCTGCTGCAACATGGTTTGGAGGTAAAGCTTTCCAGACGTACAGACTGCAACAATCCTGTCGGAGAAGAAATTGCCGCTTGTCAGCAGTTTGCTCCTGAGCTGGCTGTTGTTATTCATAACAACGCTGGCGGCGGGCGTGGTTTTGAGGTCTTCCACCCCGTTGATGCTTATATGGAGGAGTCTATTGCTTTAGCTTTGCTGATGGAACAGGAAATACGCTTGCTGGGACAGCGCAGTCGTGGTTTGAAGCAAAATAACCGTTTGCGCTGGATGCGCAAATGCACTTGCCCTACGGTACTTTGTGAAGGATTTTTCCTCGACAGCGACGATTATCTGTTGGCACAAACAGAGGAACAACAGGCAACTTTTGGTAAAGCTTATGCCAAAGCTGTTCTCCGTTGGTTTGAGGAAAGAAAATAATGCTGAAACGAAAAACACGAGTTACTTCAACGGTAACTCGTGTTTTTTTGTTTATCTTTTTTTCTTTTTATTTGTTGTGGTTTTCTTTTTATCCGGCTTGCCACTCTTGGCTCTAGCATTTTTAAATTTTTCCTGCTTCGCCTTTTCATTTTTAGGTTTTTGTGGCTTGATTAAGCATTTTGGGCCGAAACCGATTAAGTCCTCGCGTCCTGTTTTCTGCAGCGCTTCTGCTACTAAATCATAATTCTGTGGATTACGATACTGCATCAAAGCACGCTGCATTGCTTTTTCGTGCGGGTCGCGTGGTACATAAATAGGCTCCATAGTTCTAGGGTCGTAGCCGCTATAATACATAGCTGTTGCCAAACTGCCTGGGGTAGGAATAAAGTCCTGCACCTGTTCCGGATTATAACCCATATCGCGAATATATTCAGCCAAAATAACGGCATCTTCCAAGGTACAGCCTGGGTGACTGGACATAAAGTAAGGCACTAAATATTGTTCCTTGCCGATGCGTTTATTGAATTGGTGATAGCGCTGCACAAATTTGTCAAAGACATGACGCTGTGGCTTACCCATAGCACGCAAAGTATTTGGCGCTACGTGTTCAGGAGCTACTTTTAACTGTCCACTGATATGGTAAGTGCATAACTCTTCAAAGAATGAAGGGTCTTTGTCTGCCAGCATATAGTCAAAACGCACGCCAGAACGAATAAATACTTTTTTCACTTTTTCCAGCTTCCGTACTGTCCGTAAAATATCCAGATATTCCTTGTGGTCTACCTCCAGATTTGGACAAATATCAGGGAATAAGCATTGACGATTTTTACAAGCACCTACTTTTGCCTGTTTTTTGCAGGACATTTTTCGGAAATTGCCCGTAGGGCCACCTACATCATGAATATAGCCTTTGAAATTTGGTAATTCCGTCATCAATTTGGCTTCGGCAACAATGGAGTCTTTGCTGCGATTTTGGATAATTCGTCCTTGGTGGAAATTAATCGCACAAAATGTGCAGCCCCCATAACAGCCTCTATGGTCGGTAATACTAAATTCTACTTCCAATAAAGCCGGTACACCACCTGCTTTTTCATAGCGTGGATGATATGTGCGCTGATAAGGCAACTGATAAATTTCGTCCATTTCCTCTTGGCTTAAAGGTTTGGCAGGAGGCAGCTGTACTAAATATTGTTCACCATGTGGCTGCACTAAGGTTTTGCCGATGAAAGGATTTTGCTCTTGATTTTGTTGTTGGAAAGCTTCGGCAAAAGCGCGTTTATTCCGACTCACTTCTTCAAAAGACGGCAGCAATAAATAATCACCTTTACTTGGTAATTTATCACTCAAGTAGCAAGTCCCCTGCACATCACGCATTTTATGGATTGGCCAGCCTTTTGCCAATCCATGACAGAGATGACGAATTTGTTTTTCACTCATCCCATACATCAAAATATCTGCTCCAGTAGCTGCCAAAATCGAAGGCAAAACGCAATCGTCCCAATAATCATAATGGGCAAAACGGCGCAAGCTCGCCTCTACGCCACCAATCAGCAACGGTACTTCCGGATACGCCTCGCGTACCATCCGACAATATACTTCCACAGCTCTATCAGGTCGCATACCTTTTTGTCCACCTGGTGCATAAGCATCACTGCGACGCGGCTTTTTGGCAGCAGTATAATTATTGACCATAGAATCAATATTCCCACTGCCGACCAAAAAGGCATATTTTGGGCAGCCAAACACTTTCATGCTGTCTGCTCGCGTAAAATCAGGCTGGGCAATAATACCTACTCTAAAGCCATCCTTTTCCAGTAGTCTGCCTAGTAAGGCTGTCCCAAAACTTGGATGGTCAACATAAGCATCACCTGTCACCAGCACAAAATCTACTTCATCCCAGCCTCTTGCCAATGCTTCTTTTTTACTTAAAGGTAAAAACTGCTGTCCTTCCATGAGCCCTCTCCTATCTTATCTCACATTAAGCTTGCACAATTTTAGTTAAGTCAGCAATATTGCTGGTTAATTGACTTACTCGATACAATAAAGCTAAACGGTTATTGCGAATTTGTTCATTTTCATCCATAACCATTACACTGTCAAAGAATTGACTGATTACATTTTCCAATGTAGCAATTCTTGTCAAAGCTTCATCATAAGCTTTGTCATTGCACAATAAAAATACTGCTGTTTCTGTAACCAATAAATGTTTCCATAATTGTTTTTCTGCATCTTCTACTAAGTATTTTTCATCTACTTCAGTTACTACGGCTTTTTTCGCTAAGTTATTTGCTCTAGTGAAAGCTGTTAATACTTTATCGAAAGCTTCTGTTTCTTTTACTGTGCTTAAAGCATCTGCTCTTAATAAAGTTTCGGTTAAGTTATCATAACCACAAGTAACTACAGCTTCAATAACATCATAACGATAACCTTTGTCATTCAGGACATTGCGGATACGTTGTTCAAAGAAGCTGTAAACACGATTTAGCAATTCTTCTTTATTACCCACAATTTCAGCAGGGTAGTTCTCGATAGCCTGATTGATTAAAGCTTTCAAGCTTACTAAAACGCCTCTGCCTAAAATCATGCTGCAAATACCTGCTGCTTGGCGACGCAAAGCATAAGGGTCTTGAGAGCCTGTAGGCTCGATACCAGCAGCAAAGCAGCCGACGATAGTATCCATTTTATCTGCCATACTCAAAACTAAGCCTTCAAAGGTTAATGGAATTTCGCCATCAGCATTTTTTGGCATATATTGTTCAGCAATAGCTTTGGCTACTAATGGATGTTCACCTTGAGCAAAAGCATATTTTTCACCCATGATACCTTGTAATTCAGGGAATTCATAAACAACTTGGCTGACTAAGTCTGCTTTAGCTAAGAAAGAGGAACGCTGTAATCTAGCTTTAGCTTCTTCACCTAATTGTAATAAATCGCTGATTTCTGCAGTACCTTTTTGCACACGCAGCATTTTTTCATATAAGGTACCTAATTTTTCTTGGAAAACGATAGTTTTTAATTTTTCTACATTGTCTTCCAATTTTACTTTTAAGTCTTCATCATAGAAGAATTTAGCATCAGCTAAACGAGCTTCTAACACTTTTTCATTACCTTTTTGAACTACTTCCAAATGTTCGGCATTACCATTACGCACTGTAATGAATTTTGGTTTTAGGTGATGACCTTTCATGACAGGGAAATAACGCTGATGTTCTTTCATTGGGGTAATAACCAATTCTTCTGGAATTACTAAATAAGCTGGGTTAAAATCGCCCATTAAAGCTGTTGGATATTCTACTAAATATAATACTTCTTCCAATAAATCAGCATCAATATCAACATTGCCTTCAACTGAAGCTGCCAATTCGTTAATTTGGCTAATAATCATAGCTTGGCGTTTTTCTTGGTCTACGATAACAAAATCTTTTTCCAAGGTAGCCATATATTCAGCAGCAGATGGAATAACTAAGTTTTCTACGCCTAAATAACGGTGACCACGAGATACATTGCCGCTATGGATATTTTCAACAGCAAATGGTACAACTTGGTTATCCAATAAAGCCACAATCCAACGAATAGGACGTGCATAACGCATTTCAGTATGGCCCCAGCGCATTGGTTTTGGGAAGTGTAAGCCTGTTACGAATTGACTTAACAAGCTTGGTAATACTTCGACAGTAGGTACGCCTGCTACTTTTTTGGTAGCAAACATATACACGCCGTTACCAGTATCTACTTCGTGCAAATCAGCTACATCTACGCCTTGACCACGCGCAAAGCCTTGAGCTGCTTTGGTAGGATTGCCGTCAGCATCAAAAGCTGCTTTGGCTGCAGGACCTTTTACTTCTTCTTCTAAGTCTAATTGTTTATCTGCTAAACCTTTTACCATCAAAGTAATACGACGAGGTGTGCCGTAAGTCGCAATTTCTTCAAAGCCAATTCTTTGCTCGGTAAATTGTTTGGTGGCAATTTCTTTTAATTCAGCAAGGGCCGGAGGCATAAATTTGGCAGGTACTTCTTCCAACCCGATTTCTAATAATAAATCAGCCATTATTCTTCCCCCTCACCTGTTTTGTCTAAGTTTAATTTTGCCCGCATTGCAGGGTCTTTCAGCATTGGATAGCCTAATGCTTCACGCTGTTTTACATATGCTTGCGCACATAATCTAGCCATATTTCTTACTCTGGCAATGTAATGAGTACGCTCGGTAACACTGATCGCACCACGCGCATCAAGCAAGTTAAAGGTATGAGAACATTTTAAAACATAGTCATAAGCAGGCTGAACTAAACCAGCCTCTACTACGCGCAATGCTTCTTTTTCGTAAGCATCAAAGAACATGAATAACATATCTGTATCTGCTACTTGGAAATTGTAAGTAGAATAGTCTACTTCATTTTGGTGGAAAACATCGCGATAAGTTACATCGCCTACCCATTCAATATCGTAAACGCTTTCTTTACCTTGAATAAAAGTAGCTAAGCGTTCCAAACCATAAGTAATTTCACCACAAACAGGTTTGCAGTCGATACCACCACATTGTTGGAAATAGGTAAATTGGCTGACTTCCATACCGTCTAACCATACTTCCCAACCTAAGCCCCATGCACCTAAGGTTGGAGATTCCCAGTTGTCTTCTACGAAACGCACGTCATGTTCCAATAAATTAATACCGATAGCTTCTAAACTAGCTAAGTATAATTCTTGGATATTATCAGGTGATGGTTTCAAGATTACCTGATATTGATAGTAGTGCTGCAGACGGTTTGGATTTTCCCCGTAACGACCGTCGGTAGGACGGCGACATGGCTCAATATAAGCCACATTCCAAGGTTCTGGCCCTAAAGCGTGCAAAAAGGTAGCTGGGTTCATAGTACCAGCACCTTTTTCAATATCATATGGCTGCATAATTGTGCAGCCATTTTCCCCCCAATAACGATTGAGAGTTAAAATCATTTCCTGAAAATTCATCAGTATCAACTCCTTCAAGAATTAAAACAAAATAAAAAATCTCGCCCCTGTCATCAGACAGGGACGAGAGCTACTCCCGCGGTTCCACCCTATTTAGTATGATAAATATACCATACTCACTTTCTTAATTTGCTCCGAAACGCCCTTCGGCAAATGCCTCGGCTTGGGCTTCCACCATCCCCAATTCGCTTTCCGATTTCTTTGCGTACTCTTTTTCATCATCGCAACTATACAATTTTCTCGCCTTATAGAATACCATGAGAAAAAGCTGCTGTCAACTGTCAGCTATTCTTTCTTCGACATATATTTATCCAACACTTTGCAGCCTTTTTCTCTATGCTTTTGGTTTTTAATGATTAAATGTAATCGTTTTGCACTGGCATCTTTTGTTTTTAGGATAATTTCACTATCGGTCCGGCGATAATCTTCTACCTGTTCCATAGGAATAAAAGCATCATCACCTTTGGCTCTTTCTAAAAAAATACCATTGTCGGCTATAATGATGCACACAGGGTCTTTTTCAGTAATTCCTTCATGTCCACTACTTTTGCCAAAACACAATAGGCAATCATTTGAACTTTTCTTTTTCAGAACTTTATACTCGTTCTTCTCATAAAACATTCTCTTCGCCCCAATCTCGCTATTTTTATAATAACTCCAATTCATTCTTTAAATCAGGCAAATCAGTTTCAATAATTTCCCAAACTAATTTTAAATTTACACCTTCATAATCATGTACAATCCTATTACGCAAACCATATATTTGCCGCCACGGTATTTGTGGATTATTTTCTTCAAATGCATCATCTATCTTGCCTGCTAACTCACCTAATTGACTTAGATTA
This sequence comes from Peptococcaceae bacterium, assembly GCA_017532485.1. GTDB lineage: Bacteria > Bacillota > Peptococcia > Peptococcales > Peptococcaceae > RGIG6463. The sequence goes on from JAFXJE010000102.1 coordinate 11,290, forward strand.
AAGACACAAGCATCAACAACCATACTGTTTGTCACAAATTTTTCATAACTCATTCCTTGACTATAAGATTCTATGCGCTCAATCAAAAAAATCATCTTCTCGATAATCCGATTATTCTCCATATAAAAGCACTCCCGTCTTATGAATTTCATTCTCCACACGAGAATTTTTATCTATATGGGTAACATCTAATAAATCTATATTTTTACCACCTAACGCTTCACCTATCGCTTGCAAAAGATCTACAAAACGCAAACCTTTCAAACCACTATCCACCATTAAATCAATATCACTATTAGCAGTAGCTGTTCCTTTTCCATAAGAGCCAAACAACACTGCACGCTTTACACCATACTTTTGAAAAATCGGTGTCAAACAAGTTTGCAATTCATCAATTGAATAAATCCCATCTTTCATGTCTAGCACCTACTTTCTAAATTTCTTCAATTATATTATAACAAATACAATTCAAAAAAACAGCCCTGCTCAACTAGAAAATAGTCAAGCAAGGCTTTATTTTATCTCTTTTAATTGGTTTTCTTTTTACCATTCATGAAGAAAATACCGATTACCATAATTACTGCATATACTACCAAGTAGCCACATACTGCACGAACACCATGAGAAGCGAATGCTGCATAAACCATGAAAACGCTGCAGATGATAGCTAAAGTAGGTGCTACATAACGATTAAAGAAATTGAAATCTTTTTCTTTACGAATTAAATTAATGAAAATTGGTAAGTACATAGCATACAAGGTTACAATTGGCAATTCGGAAGAGTCAAAAGTAAAGAAGCCAAACCAAGATGCTGTTAAATTAGCACCGTAGAAATATAACAACCATACCATAGAGATAAATAAACCAAATACAGCAGAATTGCTTGGCATACCTGTATGTTTGTCAATTTCAGCAAATACTTCCGGTTTAGGTCCTTCATTACGTGCTGCCAAAGCATACATTCCACGAGAAACGGCTAAAACTAAACCATTTTCTGTACCTAAACAGGAAATTACTACAAAGACCATCAATAAAGAGCCGCCTACAGTCCCAAATACATTGCTGAAAGCAACTTTAGCACCAGCTTCGCCACCAGCTAACATAGTCAAGTTATCAGCTGCACCGGCTAAGCCGATATAATATAAAATATAAGTAGCTACAACTACTACACTACCTAAGACTAAAGCAATTGGTAAGTTGCGTTTGGCATCTTTAATTTCTGCATTGATGGAAGTCGCAATAATCCAACCTTCGTATGCAAAAGCTGTGGCTACTAAAGCAGTCAACAATGGACTAGCTACTGGCATATAATTTGGCTGCACAGCTTGAATAGCCTCTACAGATGGAATAGTAGTAAAGTTGGCTACAGTAATGCCGTTAGTAATACCTGCGATAGTACCGATTACAGCCATCATTAACAGAGGAATCATTTTGATTACCGTAGTAGATACTTGGAATTTACCTGCCAATACAGGAGATAAGCTGTTCATCATATAGCAAGCTACCATATAGAAACAAGCTAAAAGCATACAAGGAGCTCCTGTAATATCGCTGCCACCAAATAAAACAATGGTATAGCGCGCAGATACCCACGCCAAAACACTAGTAATACATGGTGTGTAAATCATGATGGAAAACCAACCAATAAAGTAGGCATATTTTGGCCCTACAATTGTCTCTGCATAGTCCACCAAACCATTTACTTTTTCATACTTGGCAGCCATAGTTGCGAAAGTGTAGGCACAAATAATCATAATCAGACCACCTAAAAGCCATGCCAAAATCGCAGTTTTCATGTCGCCGCCAGTTGCAGTTAATACTTTTTCAGCCTTGAAAAACACACCACTGCCGATAACAATGCCGATAACCATAGATATAGCAGTAAATAGACCATATTTTTTACTTAATTCATTACCCATAAATTTTCTCCCTTTCTTTATAATTAAGGGTTCCTCCACCCCTTAAAGATATACCATTTCATTTTATATCAATTACACCGTTTTAGCAAGAGAGTATATTAAAGAAAAATACCCCCTTATCTGACTATAATGAGCCTGACAAAGAGGTAAATTTCTAGGTTATTTTATTTTTTCTTTTTGTTTTTTGCTGGATTTTGGTGCGCATTAGCTGCTTTTTGCTTTGCTTTTTTCTCAGCTTTGGCAGCTTCTTTAGCTAATTTGCGCTGTTCTTCCTGCTCAGCTTTTGCTTTGGCTTCTCTTCTGCGAAAATCTCTCAAATAGTACCAAAAAGCCCAACCACAAGCTGCAACAATACTTAAACGGTAAGCAACAATCGCCCAATCCGGCCATGATGCCAGCCAAGGGTCATTAAGCACTAGCATCATGCTTAAAGGAACTAAAAAAGCAATGTTCCCTTTTTCTCTTGTTTTATAATATTGATATAGTAAGTAAAAAACAAATAGTACATACACCAGCGTATCTAAATACATTTCTCTATCCTCTCCTGTGACTTTTTCTTTATTTTCTGCTGTTAACCTTCAATGATAATTTCTCGAGTTTTATCCTTATATTCCACCGTCATACCCAAGCCCTCTACGATAGCACGCAATGGCACCATAGTTCTGTCTTGAATTACTTGTGATGGTACATCAAGGGCTTTACCTTCACCGTTAACATAAATCATCTTTTCATTGATTGGCAATTCTAATAAGTTTTCTTTGTAGATAACGTAAGCTATTTGATAATCGTTGCCGTCATCCACCCAGATTACCTCCCCACCTAACGCTTCTGAAACGAAACGTATTGGTACCATAGTTCTATTATCTTTAATCAATGGAGCTGTATCTATAGCAACTTCTTGACCATCTTTAATCATACTGTTACGGTCAATTTGCAATTCTACCACATTAGCTGCACTAAAGCGTAAGCCCAGTTGAGTTGTCATCCCACCATAACTTGCTATCAAGCTGCCGTATCTTTCATTTTCTGCTAAGTCGCCAATAGTCAGGACACCATCATTGCTGACAGAGGCCTCAAAACCATCTGCAGTAAAAGTCAAGGCATTGCTGCCGACAATTTTTTGTGTCCCATCATTCAGAGTGGCTACTACGGTCAATTGATGACTGCTGCCTGGAGTAAATTCTGCTTGCTGATTAACCATTATTTCTATTTTGGCTATTTCTTTTTCGCCGATAATTTGCACTGGTATCCGTACTGTCTTTTTATCACCTTGAGCAACAATTTCTGTCAA
>JAFXJE010000103.1 GCA_017532485.1 Peptococcaceae bacterium
AAAGGTTATGGTAAAGGACTGCTGAGAGAACTGGCGAAAATTACAGTAGAACGTGGTTGTGGGCGTTTAGACTGGTCTTGTCTTGATTGGAATAAGCCAAGCATAGATTTTTATCTTTCGTTAGGTGCAGAGTCATTAGACGAATGGACTGTATACCGTGCCACAGGAGATACGTTAAAGAAATTAGCAGAATGTTAACTGTTAAAGACAAAATAATTATTGCTTATAACTGTTTCGGTAGCATTGCTTACTGCTGTTGCAGTTACGACTATAGCCCATGTGGCATTTAATACATTACAAATATAGCTGATTAAACACGATATTGTAAAATATCGTGTTTTTTTGCCTAAAAAATAAAAAAATGGAAAATATTATAATGTGTTTACAATTTTTGTAATTAACGGTAAAATAAAAGAAAACATACGAAGAAAAAGTATGGGCAAAATAAAAATAAAAATGTGATATGTATGAGTATTGAAACAGAAAGCATCCTGATGAAACTGACTAGAGCTATAAACGAAAAAAATTTTGAGGATGAAGATGAACTCGAGGATTTTGTTGACCAATTTATGTTAAAATATAATGAGGAAAGAATATTTGGAAGTATTGGTAAAGCAAGGCCGATATCGCAATGCAATCAAAGAAGCGAAGGAATTATTACGCCTTAATGAAAAGGATAATATGGGTGTCCGCTATGATTTAATGGCATTATACTGTCTTTTGGAAGAAGAGATAGCGGCATATGCCGGAGCAAGTTATTTATATAAACCTATGATTGGTTTTATAAAAGAAGTGTATAATGAAGTTATTTCTTAGGACAAACTGAAGGATTGGCGTTAGGAACAGTATGAACGGAGGGATGAGAGGATGCTCGAAAAAACATATCAGACTAGGTCAGGCAGTATCCATTATTGGCTTGATATAATTGATCCGGAGCAGATAACCTTAGTTTTTTTACCGGGTCTGACAGCAGATCATCGTTTGTTTGAGAAACAGCTTGCATATTTTGAAAGTAAATATAATGTGTTTGTTTGGGATGCGCCCGGTCATGCTGCCTCTTGGCCTTTTAAGTTTGATTTTAATTTGAAGGACAAAGCTAAGTGGCTGAATGAAATTTTAGAGTTGGAAAATATAACAAAACCTATTATTATTGGGCAATCTATGGGTGGCTATGTAGGTCAGATGTTTGCTGAATTATATCCGGAAAAACTGCAAGGCTTTGTGGCTATAGATTCTGCACCATTGCAAAGATGCTATGTGACAGGTCTTGAAATATGGCTTTTAAAAAGAATGGAGCCGGTGTATTTCTATTACCCTTGGAAATATTTACTGAAGCACGGCACTGAGGGCGTGGCGACTTCTGAATATGGCAGGAAACTAATGCGTGAGATTATGCTGGGATATGACGGAGACAAAAAAAGATATGCTGCGTTGTCCGGTCATGGTTTTAGAATTTTAGCTGAGGCGATGGAAACGAATTTACCGTATGAGCTGAAATGTCCTGCGCTGTTGATTTGCGGAGAAAAGGACAGGGCAGGCTCCTGTCTCAGATATAATAAAGCATGGCATAAAAAAACAGGTATTCCTATTGAGTGGATAAAAGGTGCAGGGCATAATTCTAATACCGATGAACCCGAAATTGCAAATGCGCTGCTTGAAAAATTTGTTGTAGAAAAATATTTTGCTGAAAAACTATAGGTCTGTTATGAAAAAACGCGTATATGAATTTGTCAAAGCAATTCCTGAAGGAAAAGTAGTGACTTATGGACAAATAGCCGAATATTTGGGCAATAAAAATTTGGCGAGGGCAGTAGGTAATATTCTGCATCAGAATCCTGACCCAATGAAGATACCTTGTCATCGAGTAGTAAATGCTAAAGGTCAGGTTGCAGATAATTTTGCGTTTGGTGGTGCAGAGATGCAAAGAAAAAAACTTGAGCAGGAAGGCATTATTTTTGAAGCGAATGGGAAGATAAATTTGAAAAAATATGGATATATAAACAACGAAATATAAACTGTAAATAGGAGGCCTACAATATGAAAAAGAAGAGTATTGCTATAATTTTAGTACTGATAATTGTTGTATTGTTTACTTCCTTTTTGCTTGGCACAGGTTTTATGGCAAGAACTGATGTCATTTTAGTTGATTATGCTGTTTCCACAGACGGTACGACCTTGACATTTAAAGCTGGGGTTCCAACATCTATGGGATATATTAGAGGGTTTGAAAATAAGTATGGTGGTGGTGTAAAGCCCCATTATCTTACCTTTTATTCCACTTTTGGTGGCTTTAATAGTTCCTTTGGAGCAAAAAATGAATTTGTCTTGGATTTAGGTAAAGATGATGCGGAAATTTATTTTAACCGTCCAGATGGTGGTTATGAACTTGTTTTGCAAAAAAATATTATTACGGGTGAATGGGAACGGGTATAATAAATTTAAAAATAAAAAGGAGAAGTTATTATGTTATTTATTCATTATCCAAAATGTTCAACTTGCCAAAAGGCTAAAAAGTGGTTGGACGAACATAATCTCGTTTATACAGAACGCCATATTGTAGAGGAAAATCCACAGTACGCAGAATTAAAAGCATGGTATCAGCAAAGTGGGCTGCCGTTGAAAAAATTTTTCAACACTAGTGGTTTGCTTTACAAAGAAATGCAGTTAAAAGATAAATTGCCAGCGATGAGTGAGGAAGAACAGTTGCAGCTTTTGGCTACGAATGGGATGCTTGTCAAACGTCCCCTTATTGTAACAGAGGATATTGTTCTTGTTGGCTTTAAAGAAGCAGAATGGGCAGAAAAACTGAACTAGCGAATAAAAAACTCTCCCCATTACCTTAACCACAAGGAAGGTAATGAGGAGAGTTTTTAGTTGCTTTTTAAAATTTTTATTAAAAGTAGTTTACCTAATTGCACAGACACTCTTGCTGTTTCGTTAGGCAGTACCTCATTGCTGATGCCATATTGATATTCACTGGTAATTTCTGCATCAGCTAAAGGATATTTTGCTCCTGTGATAGTGATGCCTTTGGCACAGCCGCTAACATTTAAAAGGGAGAAGAAAGGATAACTGTCGTCGATAGCAATAGGTTTGTCAGTCACGATTTCCATTTCGGAATAATCGTCGATAATATAGCCTTTCTTACCTAAGGAATCAAGATAAAGCAGAATAGAAACATTGCCGAGGGTATGGTCAAGTCTTGCTCCGATTACACCAATTAGCAGAAAATCTTCAAAGCCTCTCTTGACGGCCTCTTTGACAGCAAACATAGTATCAGTATCATCCTTTTCACAAGGAAGAATAATCATATCAACATCAAGGCGAGGGATTACATGTGAGTCAAAATCCCCGACGATTAAACTTGGCTTTACTTGTAAATTTTTTAAATGTTTCAAACCACTGTCGCAGAAAATAATATAGTCATCAGGTGATAACTTTTCTCGGATAAAATCATAATTGTTGATGTCAGCACCACCTATGATGACGCAGCGCTGCATTATTTGTTGCTCCATATAATCACCTCTTTTTCTAAAGCAAGGATAAGATTTGGCGTTTATAGGCTAAAAATTCAGGTGTTAAATTAAAATCCTCACGCCGAGGTTTTGGTTCTTTGATGATGATCTCTTCAACAATTTCTCCAGGAGAGCCAGATAAAAGATAAATTCTGTCCGAGAGGAGAATAGCTTCATCAATATCATGGGTAATAAACAAGGTTGATAGTTGGATTTTTTCCATCATCGCCAAGTACCATTTATGAATAGCACTCTTAGTCAGAGTATCCAAGGCAGAGAATGGTTCATCCAAAAGAGCTACATTTTGGGAAAACATATAAGTTCGCAGCAGAGCGGCTCGCTGCCGCATACCACCCGAAAGTTGAGCAGGATATTTTTTCTGAGTACCCTCCAAACCAAATTGAGCAAACATTGCCGATGCTTGTAAGCGCGCTTCTTTTTTCTTGATTCCTTTTAAAAGCAAAGGTAAGGCAATATTATCTTCTATAGTTCGATAGGGTAAAAGCAGGTCTTTTTGCAGCATATAGCTGATTTGGCCTGGCTTGTTGGTAATATCTTTTCCGTCTAAAAAAATACTGCCTTGGTCGGGAGAGAGGAGGCCGGAAATAATATTAAAAAGAGTTGTTTTGCCTCCACCGCTGATACCCAGCAAACACACTAATTCTCCTTGGCTAAGTTCAAGGGAAATATTTTGTAAAACAGGTTTGCCGTCAAAACTTTTACAGATATTTTTAACTTCTAATTTTTTCATCATTATTCCGGTAGATAATCATTGGTAAAACCATGATTTGGGTCAATTTTATCTGCTAACAAGTCGTTTTCGTTTAACCATTGGAAGAAAGCAGCCCAGCGGTCAGCATCAAATTCTCCCCAACGCTTAGCATCAGCAATATATTCTGCAGCGAGGTATTCTTGGCTGGCGTAAACAAGCTCGCTGTTAGCTTTTAATTCAGGAGCTGCTTCCATGAGAATATCAGCGGCTTCTTTTGGATTATTAACTGCATAGTTATAACCTTGGGAAAGTGCATTTATGAAAGCTTTAGCTGTTTCAGGATTTTCTGCTAGCCAAGCATCATTACCGACAATAACTGGTGTATAGTAATCAAAAACAGGGTCAATATCAGCAAATTCAAAATAATCAATAGCTAAATCTGCTATTTGGCAAGCTACACCTGCCCAGCCGTAGAAAATCCAGATAGCATCAACAGATTTGCTTTGCAAAGCAGATACTTCATCAGTAACAGTAGAAGGAATAAGCTCTACCAACTCGAAATTGCCACCGTCAGCTTTCATGACATCTCGGATAGTGGCTTTTTCCACATCTAAATCCCAAGTTGCATATTTTTTGCCTTCAAGACCTTTTGGGGTATCCATGCCTTCTCCAGCTCTGGAAACGATACCGGAAGTATTATGCTGGATAACAGCAGCTACAGCTGTAACAGGTAATTGGTTTTCCCCTACAAAAGCAGGAGCTAAATAGTCCTGAAAGGATACACCGAATTGTGCTTTACCGGAGGCGACTAAAGGCACAGCTCCATCTTCGGGGGGCTGAACGATTTCTACTTTAAGTCCGGCATCTTCAAAATATCCTTTGGCTTGAGCTACGAAAATACCGGTATGATTTGTATTTGGTGTCCAGTCTAGGACAACAGTGATAGGTTTGGCTTCAGTTTGATTATCATTTTTATTATCGCTGTTTCCACAACCTGCCAAAGTGAATACGAGTAAAAAGGATAGCAATAAAGTAAGCAATTTCTTCATTTTTGGTTCCTCCTAATTCTTTTTATCTAAATTACGATAAGGCATACATTTTTTTTCTGCCAGTTCCACTAGCGCCATTAAAGCTAGTGATATAGCAGAAATCAGAAAAATTACAGCAAACATTTTATCAAAGGCAAAGGCCTTTTTTACTCTGGTCATATAAACGCCTAAGCCACCGAAACCTCCTAACCACTCGCTGATAACTGCCCCAACGACACTATAGGCTGCCGCAATTCTCAAACCAGAAAAAAACTGGGGTAAAGCTGCTGGGAATTTTAAGTAACGAAAGATATGCAAGCGAGTTGCGCCCATAGAACGCAATAAACCAACAGTATCTTTATCAGTGCTGCGAAAACCATCTAGCAGTCCTACTGTCACTGGAAAAAAAGTAGAGATAACGATTAAAATGATTTTTGGTGTCATTTCATAACCAAACCATAAGACTAAAAGAGGGGCAATGGCCACCGAGGGAATAGTTTGGGTGATTATAAGCAACGGATAGAAAGCTTTGTATAAAATGTCAAATTCATCCATTAGAACAGCTGTTCCAAAAGCTATACTGACGCCCAAAAATAAGCCGATAAAAGCTTCTTGCAAGGTAATCAACGAGTTTTCCCACAATAAAGGAAAATCCTCTCCAAAAGCCTGCAGTACCTCTAGAGGAGAAGGCAGCATATATGGTGGCACTAATTCGATTAAACAAACCAACTGCCAAGCAGTTAGAAGGATGGTGACAGCGAGGATAGAGGGTAGATTACGCTTCAGCATGTTTAGTAATCTTTCTATCAATAGTTAAAATTTCGCCTTCGGGATTATAAACGACCTTGACATAAGCTGAAACTTTTGCAGCTCCTGCTTTAATGGCAATATGTTGACATTCTTTGACAATATCCATCAGTTGGTCATAATCATCCCCTTCAATAGTAGTTTCAAAAGGACCTACATGGCAGTGCAAGCCGCTGTTTTTAATAAAAGCGATAACTTCGTCGACGATGCGGATAAGCTCTTCATCATTAGGTGCTTCAGGCAGGACTTGGATTGCAATACTTGCTTTCATATTTTTTTACCTCCAATAATTGAAATTTTTATTTGCCGGCAAAAAATAAAAACAGGAGACAACCCTTACGGTATCTCCTGTAAAAAATCGCTGTTTATGACTTCCTACGGCGGCATTATCCGCATCAGGTTATAGGGTCGAAGTTTGATTACTTCCTCTCAGCCTGCTCACACAAGCTCCCCTGTATTTATTTATCTATGTCGCAGATTATACACCTACATTTGTAAAACTGCAAGAGATTTTTGAAAAAATTTTAAAAAGTGTGGTACAATGAGAAGAGAATTATTCTGCAAGACAGGAGCTGATTGTGATGACCATGAATTTATTTTTGCAGGCGATAACAAAATTTTTATTGGGAATGGTTTTAGTAGGTTTATTAATATTTTTACCGGCAGGAACTTTGGCTTATTTTAACGGCTGGCTGCTTATGGGTATCTTGTTTATTCCTATGTTTTGTGCAGGTATTGTAATGATGGTCAAAAATCCGGAACTATTAAAAAAACGCCTGCAGGGTAAAGAAAAACAGGCTGATCAAAGTTTGGTTGTAAAACTTAGTGGACTTATGTTTATTGTTGGATTTGTGACTGCTGGCTTAGGTGTTCGCTTTGGTTGGTATATTCTTCCGAAAAAGGTCGTAATAGTTGCTGCAATATTGTTTTTGGCTGCCTATATTTTATATGCCGAAGTATTGCGTGAAAATACCTATCTTAGTCGGACTATCGAAGTACAGGAAAATCAAAAGGTGATAGATACAGGTTTATATGGTATTGTTCGACACCCTATGTATAGTGCGACTGTTCTTTTGTTTTTAGCAATGCCGTTAGTTTTGGGCTCGGTTTATGCTTTTCTTATCTTTTTGGTTTATCCTTTTATTATTGCGAAGAGAATTAAAGGCGAGGAAGAATTTCTGGCAAAAGAACTTGTAGGTTACAAGGAGTATAAACAAAAAGTAAAATATCGCATGTTGCCTTTCATTTGGTAAGGAGGAGAAAGCATAGATGAAATTACAGAAGATATGCCACGAGGACTTTGCGGCAATTTATGAGCAAATGGAAAAGAATTTTATTTTGGCGGAGCGACGAGATTTTGCGCCTGCTTACGAGTTATTTACACAAGAAAAGTATAGTATTTATCATCTCGTTGATAATGAGGAAAAAGTGGGATTTATCAGCTTATGGCAAATAGCTGATGCTGTTTATGTAGAACATTTTGTAATTTATGAGCAATATCGCAATAAGGGATATGGTGGAAAAGCTTTGGAACTGGTCAAACAAGAAAATAATTTTGTGGTACTGGAAGCTGAGCTGCCGGAAGATGAATTAACAACAAGGAGAATAGGTTTTTATCAGCGCAATGGTTTTGTGCGAAATGAACAGCCCTATGTTCAACCGGCATATCGTCAAGGTGGTCAAGAGGTAGCAATGGTGCTTATGAGTTATCCAAACTTGGTGGAAAATTTTGACCAGCTTGTGCAGGAATTGCAGCGATGTGTATATGGAAAAAGCTGAACAGATACGGTTGATAAGTCTTGCTATTCTAGGTGCATACGCTATAATGAAAAAGAGAAGTTAATGGAAATTAAATTGAAAAAATTGCAGAAAATGGAGTAAAAAAATGTTGAATAAGGATATGATGTTAGAATTATTACAGCAGGATGTAGTTCCGGCTTTGGGCTGTACGGAGCCTGTTTGTGTAGCTTTGTGTGCGGCTCATGCAGCAAAAATAGCCGAGGGAGAAATTACTGCTATTGAGGTAGAAACTAATGGTGGTATTTATAAAAATGGGATGTCAGCAGGTATTCCTAATTGTCAGGAGGTAGGCTTGAATTACGCTGCAGCTTTAGGTACAGCTTTGAAAAATCCTGAACGCAAACTGGAAGTAATGGCAGACATTACTGAAGAAACTTTGGCACAAATGCGAACATGGATTGAGGCAGGTATTGTTCAAGTAA